>JBKJOD010000277.1:0-10390 GCA_046593245.1 Phycisphaerales bacterium | reverse complement strand
CCCCGCCGCACCTCCCGCACCCGCTATACCCGCACCCAAAACCACCATGTCCGACCTGCGTACCGACGGCAATCTCATGGAGCGTCACAAGCGCATCGTCGCCGAGGCATCCCAGGGTGGCAACGAGATCGCCTTCATCGGCGACTCCATCACCGAGGGCTGGGGCGGCGCGGGCAAGGATGCCTGGAAAAATGTCTGGGCACCTCGCCACGCCGTGAACTGCGGCATCGGCGGCGACCGCACCCAGCACGTCATCGGCCGCCTCGATAACGGGCTGATGGATGCGCTCTCCGCATCGAACAACAACATCAAATGGGTCGTGCTGATGATCGGCACGAATAACACCGGCGGCGACAGCGCGGCCGACATCGCCGCGGGCAACGAGACCATCATCAACAAACTCCGGGCTGGACTGCCCAGCGCGCAGATCGCCCTCTTCGCCGTCTTCCCCCGCGGCCAGTGGCCCAACCCGCAACGCGACACCATCGACGCCATCAACAAACGCCTGCAAACCATCGCCGCGCGAGACCCGCAGCACATCCACTACATCGACATCGGGCCCAAGTTCCTCAAACCCACGGGCGAACTCCCCGCCGACCTCATGCCCGACTTCCTGCACCTCTCGCCGATGGGGTACAAGATCTGGGCGGATGAGCTGGCGAACATGGTAAAGTGATCGCGTGATCGGAAATGCTCCAACTCATTCTCAAAGACACATGGATCGACGCGAGCACTTCGCCACACCACTTGATCGGGCGGTGGACCGGACACGCTGGATGATCGTCGCCTTCGGCTTGTTCTTGCTCATCGAAGGTGTCGCCTGCGCCATTGAATCCGGTGAGGTCCGAGAGATGGTCCTGCGTGCCATCGCCGCAAGCCGCGGATATCGCGGCTGCTGGTGCGAGGATTGCCGGGTGTCCCTCCTCGGCGGCTGGGATACATCATTTGGCAATACAGAGGACATCGCACGCATTATTTCGATCCCGATCGCCGGCCCGACCGACTTTGTGAACAGCTGCATCTACGCTCGGCCCTCGCACGGACGTACCCCTGATCCTTGGATCATCGGAAGAAACCTGCTCCTCGCAGCTGGGCCCGTGCTGATCTTTGGTCTCATCGGACGCGCCACACTTCGACGCTTCGCCATCGGGATCATTCCTCCATCCGGCGAATGTAGAGCTTGTGGCTATGACCTCTGCGGCTTGCCGCAGGCGCATGTGTGCCCTGAGTGCGGTGAGCCTGTGCGCGAACCACGCGCTGATCGCAACGTGTAATTCAGATTGGCCTGATACCCTCGCGGCATGTCGAACTCGATCACGGCCTTGATGGCGTGCTTTGCGGCAACCTGCTGTTCCTGCACAACTCAACGCACATCACCAAGCCCACCAGACCCCGGCCTGACCGCCTCTACGGTAAAATCTGCACGCCATTCGCTTCGCACCACCACGCCCATCCTCCGCACCGACGGCGATCTCCGCCAACGCCACGAGTCCATCGTTACCGTAGTCTCCAAAGGCGGCCACGAGATCTGCTTTCTCGGCGCTTCCATCATCGAGTTCTGGGCCACCACCGGCAAGGAGAACTGGAACACCGTCTGGATACCGCGTCACGCAGTTGACTGCGGCATCGGCGGCGACCGCACTCAAAACGTCATCGCACGCCTCGACAGCGGCCTGCTCGATGCGCTGGCCGCGCCCAGCAACCACATCCGCTGGGTCGTCATGAACATCGGCTCCAACAACACCGATGTGGACACCGGAGCCGAGATCGCCGAGGGCACGATCGCCATCATCGAAAAGCTCCACGCCCGTCTGCCCGGCGCGAAGATCATCCTCATCGGCCTCTTCCCGCGCGGCCACTGGCCCAACCCGCTCCGCGACACCATCCGCTACGACAATCTCCGCATGGCCGAGTACGCCACGAGTCACGCGGACCATCTCACATTCATCGATATCGGCGAGCGTTTCCTCGCGCCGCAGGGTGAACTTCCCGCCGAGCGGATGCCGGATTTTCTGCATCCGGTCGGCAAGGAGTATGAGTGGGTGTCGGAGGAAGTCTTGAAGGCAATGCAGAATTAATAGAGGGTGGCACTGGCAGCTTGCTGCCAGTGGTGCTGCAACAGATGCGTCCCACGTCAGCACAGAAGTCGCGTCCATTGTTTACCGCCCGTGGCGCGAATCGGAACTCGTGGCTCGTATCGCGTGACAAAAAGACCAACGCCCGCGGCGGGGCGCGGGCGTCGGGCGAGAGAGTGTTGCGTTTTAGTTCCGCACCAGAGTTGCGGTCCGCCCGAGAATCAGTCATACAACCCGCTCGTCGCCGGCAGCGGGGCCGGCTGCATGTTGATGGTCGTGTCGATGCGTACATTGGACTGCGTGGTGTGGCGTTCGGCGAAGAACAGCTTGAACGAGTAGCGCTGCCCGTCCTGCAGCCAGTTCAGCCGGTCCAGCTCGATGGTCTGGCTGACGGCCGAGTGCACGCCGCCGATGTCGATCACCAGCTTGCCGTCGATGAACACCCACACATCATCGTCGCCGGTGAAGGTGAACACCTGTCCGGAGTTGCGGGTGTACACGAAGTTGGTGTTCAGCTCAAACGAGAAGCCGAAGTTCTTGCTCTGCCCGGGCGAGTTGCCCAGCAGGTCGCCGTTGATCGGGAAGAACCCGCCGCGCCCCTGATAAGTGGCGTCCGTCTGATCCGAGAACGAGTACAGATTCGAGTTCGGCTGGCGGACCAGTGTGATGGGAATGTTACGGGAGAGGTTCACGCCCGGCGTGTCTCGGAACCACTGCGCAAACGCCGCGGCCGTGTGCAGCGATCCGCCCGCGGTGGTGGCTTTCGCGCCCGCCTTGTCCCCGCTCTTGGCGGTGATGTAGGACTTGGCAACCGGCATGATGTTGCGGGTAGAGGCGTCGGTGGCCTGGGTTGTTACTTTGTAGCCGGTGGAAGCGAAGACCGGCTTGCCCTCGCTATCCAGCAGGTCAGCCACCGAGCCCACGTAGTGGCCGTAGCCACCCGTTGGCTGCCACTCAAAGTCCACATGTCCGCCGCTCTCGCTACCCCACTTGAAGTCGCGGCAGCTACCGCTGAGCGTGAGCGTGGCAGGAAGATTGGAATACGAATCGGTGATCGTAGTGGCGACACCCGAGGCGTGCCATGCGACGCCCGCAGACGCAACGACCGCCAGCAGACCGGCTCCGAAGATTGTGCGAACATTGAGAATCGTGCGATTCATCACCAAATCCCCTTCGTGGGCCCGGATCCGGCGTCTTGCCGGGTCCGGGCGTTGTGTGTCGCCTGACCTGGAGCCGGGGCGACGCGTCATGCGTCGTCCCACCCTCTTCCTCCCCGCGACGATGAGCCGCAGATTGGACTCCGACACAAATGTGCAAACCAGCGACGCGACATGCAAGCGAAGCGTGCGGTTCATCGCAAAGCCACGCGGCGTGCGCGGCCCGTATCGCCGGGACCTCGCGGCAAGCTCCGAGGGCACGATTCCGACGCGACATTCTGGGACGACCGTAGAGTTTCCGAACCCGCTCGCGCAGTCCACAACACCAGCAACGCGCGATCGCTCGCACCATACAAAAACATCGCCCGGTCACTCATGGACCGGACGACGTGTGAAATGGGGCCGGAATGGTCTACGAGATTCGTGCGGGGTCAGCAGGTCTGCAATCCGCTCATCGGCAAGACGGCGGCGGGGACACGTTGCAACGACATCTCGATGCGGAAGTTGGGTTCGGTCGTGTGCCGCTCCGGCTCCAAGAGCTTCGTGTGTACGCCTTGGCAGTCCACCCGTCGGGAACCATCCCCCCGGCCTTCCGCGTTCGCCAGCAGAGAAAATGTCCAATTCCCAGCCGCGCCCGGCCAGTGGAAATCAGGTGGACAAGGTGTGGGTGACGCGGCCGGTGCCACTTGTGCGCCCGCGTGGCGATAAAGGTACGGTTTTCAATGCGTGGTGGCCGATTGAACGAACCGACCAGCTCGCTGTTCTTCGCACTCGCGGAACGGCCTGCCGGAAGATGGGCAGGATGCCCATGCCACGGACCTATTACAACCGACAGGGGCGGGGCGGTACCCTGAACACTCACGGAGGAGCAGCAACTTGGATCAGTTTGTCATCACCGGCGGGAAGCGGCTCTGCGGAACCCTGAGCGTCAAGGGCTCCAAAAACGCTGCGCTGCCCATCATGGCCGCCGCCCTGCTCACCGACCGGCCCGTTCTGCTCCGCGATGTCGCCGAACTCTCCGACATCGGCAACATGCAACGCCTGCTGGCCGAGCTCGGCTGCAAGGTCGAGTTCAGCCCCGCCGCCGACGCCACCGCCCCCGGCGGCACCATGCTCATCCACGCCGAGGATGAGAGCCAGAGCCACGCCCGGTATGACATCGTCCGCACCATGCGGGCGAGCATCTGCGTGCTCGGCCCCATGCTCGCCCGGCGCGGCTTCGCCCGCATCTCCATGCCCGGCGGCTGCGCCATCGGCGACCGTCCGGTAGACCTCCACCTCCGCGGCATGGAAGCCCTGGGCGCAGAAATTACGCTTCATCAGGGCGACATCGTCGCCCGCGTCCCCGGCGGCAAAGGCGGACGTCTCAAGGGCGCTCGCGTCTTCCTTGGCGGGCCGTTCGGCTCAACCGTCCTCGGCACCGCCAACGTCATGTCCGCGGCCACCCTCGCCGACGGTCAAACCGTCATCGAGTGTGCCGCGTGCGAGCCGGAGATCGTCGATCTGGCGAACATGCTCAACGCAATGGGTGCCCGGATTCGCGGGGCCGGATCGCCGCGCATCATCATTGATGGTGTCGAAGGTCTCAAAGGCGTCGAGCACCGCATCATCCCGGACCGCATCGAGGCGGGCACGTACATAGCCGCCGCGGCGATCACCAACGGCGACATCACGCTGGAAAACTGCCCCGTCGATGCCCTCATGGCCGCCATCGACACCCTGAGCAAGATCGGCGTCAACGTCGAGATCACCCACACCGGCAAGGACCACATGCGGGCCACCGCCCGCGTCACCTGCTCCCGCGTGCTCCGCCCGGTGGAGATCACCACGCAGCCGCACCCCGGATTCCCGACGGATCTGCAGGCCCAGTTCATGGCCCTGCTGTCGCTCTCGGATGGCAACAGCATGATCACCGAGCGCATCTACCCCGAGCGCTTCATGCACGTCCCCGAACTCAGCCGCATGGGCGCGAAGATCATGCGTCAGAGCGCGACGGCCGTCGTCACCGGCGTCCGCAAACTCATCGGCGCTCCGGTCATGGCCAGCGACCTCCGCGCCAGCGCGGCACTCGTCCTCGCCGGCCTCGCGGCGGAGGGCACGACGATCGTGCATCGCGTGTACCACCTGGATCGCGGCTACGAACAAATGGAAACCCGCCTGCGCTCACTCGGTGCGGAGATTCAGCGCGTGAGCGAGGTCAAGACGGCGGAGGCAGGGATCGGCGCGACGGTGTAATGAAGTGGCACAACGAGAAGGGGTGGCACTGGCGGCTTCCCCGCCAGTGCTTGGGCGTCTGTTGCAACACCACGGGCGGGCAAGCCGCCCGTGCCACCCTTCAAGAGTGTGTGGTGATTGATGGCCGGCTACTCAGGAACACCCCTCGCCCAAAAGCTCGGCATCAAGCCGGGCTTTTCTCTTGCGCTCATCAACGCGCCCGAAGGATTTGAGGACTTGCTCAAAGGTTTGCCCGACGATGTTGACCCAGTACGCGGATTGAAGGGCAGGCAGCCAATAGATGTGCTGGTGGTGTTCGTCACCAAGCGCACCGACCTCGTGAAGCGGTTCGCGCAGGCCGCGGCGCGATTGTCGGAGCAGACCGGCGCGGGCATCTGGATCGCCTGGCCGAAGAAAACTGCCGGCGTCCCCACCGACATCACCGAGAACTCCATCCGAGAGGTCTGTCTTCCATCCGGCTTGGTGGACAACAAAGTGTGCGCGATTGATGAGACATGGTCCGGCTTACGCATGGTGCGGCGCAGGAAGGAGTGAATCCATGTCGCCGTTCACAGAATGGCCACGCCTGCACTCATCCACCGTGCTCATACACAAACCCGCCGAAGAGATACTTCGTCGCCTCCGCGCCAAGCACGAGCACCCGCTCTCCGGCACGCAGCCGCCCACTTCGACGCAATCGATCCAGTGCCACCCACACCGATGCCGAGCCGAGATTTCCCACCCTGTCCGCTTCCATAATGATCCGCTCCACCGACAGGCCCAGCAGCAAGCTCAAGCCGCGCGGCAGCTCCACCGCATTCGCCTGATGCGGCAGGATGTAGTCGATCGACGCGACATCCACGCCCGCGAGTTTCGCTCCGCGAATCGCCGCCGCGAACAGCTCCGGCCCGTGCTCGCGCACGGAGTTGAAGTCATGCTCGAACGTGCTCACGCCCTCCCACATTGGTCGCGCTGATCCGCCCGCGTCCAGCCGAAACCCGGGCGCAAGCCCAGGGCCAAGCGAGCCGACAAATGCGTGTCGGAGCAGCGCTCCTTGGCCTCCCCCATCCGCCCCTGCGCTCCCCAGCACGATCGCTCCCGCGCCGTCGCCCATTTGCAGCAGATTCACGAGTTGCCCCATGTCCGCCCGCACTTCACGCGGGTCCAAAAACACCGAGCCCGTCTCGCTCCCAACGATCACAGCAGGTTGACCCGTCCCCTCATCTCCCTGCGTGGCCAGCACGCCCGCGGCACACTGCAACGCGTGCGCAAACCCGCAGCACGCCTGGCGCAGTTCCAGATACGGGCCGCAATATCCAAGCTCATCCGCCACCCACGCCACATTCGACGGCAGCAGCGTGTGCGGCGTGGTCGTGTGCGCCAGCAGGTACGCGCACTCGCCCGACTCCCATCCCGAATCCCCCAGCGCTATGCGAACCGCGCGCGCCGCCAGCTTCGGGTTTGTGTCTTCCGCTCGGGCCACTTCACCCACGCGCTTCCAGTCGCGGCAGAAGTGTCGCTCCTTCACCCCAAGCCGCTGCGCGATTCGCTCGCTCAGCCGCGCCACATCTACATCGAAGCGTTCCCGAATCATCCCCACCAGCCGCTCGGTCGTCACCGGCTCTCCGGGCAGCGCGCTGCCCGTTCCCAGCACCCGCCACGGCCCTTGGATCACTCGCACACGCACCATGCAATCTCCAACCGCGCCCAAACGCCGCGGCACCCAAACCGCTATGCAGTCTACCGACTCGTGAGCCGCGCGAACAATCCGTCCGGGTCAACCTCAAGGGCATCAAACGCGGGCGCACACGGGCGCAGCAGTTCCACAAGCCCCTCCCGCACCAGGTGGAAAGACTCATCATCTCCCCGCACATCCCCGCCCATGCGGGCAACATAGCGACGCGAGAACGCCGTGTGCGACGCCTCTTCCACCAGTATCTTGCGGAAGATCGCCTGCACCCGCGCCGCCCGGCGCAGCGGCGACCCGCGACGCGTCAGCTCCGCGAAGATCACGCACACCGCAGAATCCAGCCACGCGATCCGCGAGAAGTGCAGCGCGATGTCGTCGCTCTTCATTCGCATGAAATACCGGCGCGCCTCACGGCGCAGCTCGCGCTCAATCACCGGGCTCGGCACATGCTCACCGATCGACTTCAACAGCCGCTCGTGGACCTCCTCCTCCCGTGAGATTCGCCCGAGCACACGATGGCTCTCATCAAACAGTGTCTGGCTCAGCCGACACCGCTCGTTGTCAAACACAATCGCCGCCGACTCCTCCCCGCACACCATCGCTGGCAGCAGCAGGCCGATGCTCTCCGCGTGCCGATCTTCCACCCCCGCCAGCACCACGCCACGCGCCATCAGCGGCTCGGCTGGCATTTCCTGTAGCACAGCCGCGTTACCACCGGCCCGCACGACCGATGGAAAACACCTGCTGGCTGGCAATCTCATGCTCACAGTGGCTGTCACGCTTCTCCCATGCTCCCGCAACTTTCTAATGCCCGCGCGATGGATACACAATGGCGTATGGATCAGGGCTCCGCCCGCGCCACCCAGTTCGCGTCCGCACGCCGCTGGCTGGTTTCCGGATCACGATCCCATGACTCCCGCGCGTCGATGAACCACCACTTGTAAAACAGGAACAGCCGCCCATCCCGCACCCGATAGCTCATCGCATCCACGTCCACGAGGCCACCATGACTTGCCATCGCCGATGCGCACCAGCCGCCGTACGCAGGAATATATCGCTCAGGGTCCGCCGCGAACCGGTCCCGATGCTCAGCAGTCGCGAACCGATACGTCGCCCCACCGTGCTCGGCCGACACCTCCGCGCATCCCCGCTCCGGCCCTCCCTCAAAATACGCCACCGGGTCGTATCCGCTGATCGCAACTCGTTCCGCCCCGGACACATTCAGCCGTTGCCCAACACCGCTCGCGCACCCGCCCAACGCCATCACGCACACCAGCGTGGTCACCCACACACTCGCGCCCCAGCCACACACTCCAACGCCTCGCACGCACATCATGTTCCGGCCTCACATCCTGTCGCGCCCAGTGCAACACCACACGCCCCCAGTTGGAGAGTCTGATGCCCATCGCGTGAATGAGTTACGCCGATTCGTGCCGACTTGCACTTCTACTGCCAGAAACCCCACGTCCCGCTCCCGCGCTCATACCCACCACCACTTCCATACGAGCCGCGATATCCCCGGCGATACCCGCCATACCTGCTCCCCGTATCAAAGTACAACAACTCACTCGCTCGCGTCTCCAACTGCACACGCCGCGCGTAATACAAGTCCGGCCGCTCACGCTCCGGCCATTCACTCGTCGCCAGCAGCGGCACATCGCGCCCGGCACCCAGTGCCGCGTCACTCCTTGAATACTCAGCAGCGGATCGCGGGTCCGCCCCCGCCAGCAACTGCGCCGTCCGCGGCGAATGCATCACCAGCGCCCAGCTCCCACCACTTCCCTCCCATGATTCCCCTGACTCCCTGCCCTCCGGCTGCCCGCCGCGCCCATCCCCCGGACGCGCGGCCCGCTCCATCGGCGCGCCGCACCCGCCCAGCAACATCGCGGCACCCATCACGCCCATCGCGATCGACCATACGCAGGTCGCTCGCCTCGCGTGCATCGTGCATACCGCGCCCACGCGCCCGTTTCGTTTTTCAGTTGTTGGTTCCACACCCGAATCATGGCCCATCCCCGCCCATCCGCCACGCGCCAGCCCGATATCGGACCACTCTTCCACCGTCCCAGCCCGCCCAGCCGAGCACAATCCCCCCGAACCCCCGACACACGCCGCACATCACCCCTCCCCGCGCGAAGCCAGCATGAATCTCGCATGATCCCTTCTTCCACTGCGACACCCTGCGCGCGTATCACCACGAGAATCGTCTTGATACCCAAGCACAATCATCTCCCTCGCTCCCTCTTTTTCCATCCCACATCCGACATCGTCCATCCCACATACTTCTTACCACTCATCCGTCCGGAACCGCACCATCACATCCTGCGCGAAGCTCGGCAGCACCATCGACAGCTTTCCGTTGGTCACGCTCAGCCCCCACTGCACATCCAGCATCACGCTGTTGGCACCCGTCGACCAGAACTCCACGTTCCACAGCTGCGAGCCCGACAGCCCCGCGACGTTCAGCACCGCCGTGTCCACGCTGCCGCTCGTGCGATTCAGATCCTGCGTCACATACACCATGCCCTGCGTGCCATCGGTCGAGCCCACCGTCACCAGCCGCTTGCTGGTACCCGTCACCGACAGCCGACCCGCCAGCGTGTTCGCGGCAAACAGGCCATAGTCAAACCCGATCGGCGAATCAGCCGTGAAGTTCACCACCGACTGCTGAATATCCCGCATCCCCTGCGGCAGGGGCAGCGGCAGATATCCCGTCGTATCCACGCCGATGTTGCTCGGCACCAGGTCGCGCATCTCCTGCCCGCCCAGCCGCAGGCCGCTTCCGCCAAGTCCCATCGCGATCTGCGTCCAGCTGGTCGTGCGATACATGTCCACATCGTTCTGCACCGTCCACGGCTTCGCCGGGTTCGGGTTCGCCGACACGCCGGTGTAGTACACCTTGCCCCCGTCCCACATCCACTTCACCAGCCCCCACTCACCATTGTTGATCACCCGTCCGTCCCGCCTGTTGCTCTGCCAATATCCTGCCACCGCGCCATAGTCCGTCACCGGACGGATCGACTTGTTCGCGTCCGTGCTGTTCACCGGTTCGGATGTTGTATTCGTGTACCAGTGTGGCGTGAGCAGATCGATGTTGTCGCCCAGAAACAGCGCCCGCGCCGTCGCGCCGTGCGGCACGATTCCGTTGGTGCTGCTAATGATGTTCATGCTCGGGTCGTACTGCTTCACCGCCGCCGCCGTGCGCAGGATGAACTTGCTCCGCTCGCGCATCTCCTGCATGCGGCTCGGGTCCC
>JBKJOD010000236.1:0-5119 GCA_046593245.1 Phycisphaerales bacterium | reverse complement strand
GAATATCTCTCGCTGGACCGCAAGACCGGCACCCTCTCCGGCGGCGAGGCCCAGCGCATCCGTCTCGCCACGCAGGTTGGTAGCAAGCTCGTCGGCGCGTGCTACGTGCTGGATGAGCCCACCATCGGCCTGCACCAGCGCGACAACGCGCGGCTCATCGGCACGCTCCGCCACCTCGCCGACATCGGCAACACCGTGATCGTCGTCGAGCACGATGAGGACATGGTCCGCTCAGCCGATCACGTCCTCGACGTCGGCCCCGGCCCCGGCGTCCACGGCGGACGCATCGTCGCGCAAGGAACCATCCCAGAAATCATCGCCGAGCCCAACTCGCTCACCGGCCAGTATCTCAGCGGCCTAAAACGCATCGAAACGCCCAAGCAGCGACGCACGCTGGACCCCAAGTTCTCAATCGCTGTCAAAGGGGCCACCGAGAACAACCTCCGCAACATCGACATCTCCTTCCCGCTCGGAACAGAGGCCCGGTCGCAAGCCCGGGCACCCGGAAACTCCACACCCGGCGGCGCCTTCGTCGTCGTCACTGGCGTCTCCGGCTCCGGTAAAAGCACGCTCGTCAACGACATCCTCCTGCGCTCTGCGAAAAAGGACCTGCACTCCTCGCGCGAAAAACCCGGCGCCCACGTCAAGATCACCGGCCTGAACAAGATCGATCGCGTCATCGAGGTGGACCAGAGCCCGATCGGCCGCACGCCGCGCAGCAACGCGGCCACGTACACCGGCATCTTCGACGAGATCCGCCGCATCTTCTCCACCACCAAAGAAGCCAAAATCCGCGGCTACAAAGTCGGCCGCTTCAGCTTCAACGTCTCCAGCAAGAATGGCGGCGGGCGCTGCGAGGCCTGCGAGGGCCAGGGCCTGAAGAAGATCGAGATGCACTTCCTCCCGGATGTGTATGTCTCCTGCGAAGTCTGCGCCGGAAAACGCTACAACCGCGAAACTCTCGAGGTCCACTACCGCGGCAAGTCCATCGCCGATGTCCTCGCCATGACCGTCGAGCAGGCCTGCGAGTTCTTCGAGAACCACCCGCGCATCGGTCGCTACGTCACCTGCCTGCGCGATGTAGGACTCGGCTACATCCAGCTCGGCCAGCCCAGCACCCAGCTCTCCGGTGGCGAGGCCCAGCGCGTCAAGTTGGCCACCGAGCTCGGCAAAATTGGCGGCCCGCTCCCCGGCAAAAAACGCAAGAGCGATGGCGACGAAGACGAGGACACCATCGAGGAAGTCGCCGAAGAGATCGACGAAGCCGCCGCCAAGGCCGCTCGCTTCAACGGCCCCACCACCCGCACTCTCTACATCCTCGACGAGCCCACCACCGGCCTGCACTTCGACGACGTCAACCGCCTCATCCAGGTTCTTCACCGCCTCGCCGACAGCGGCCACTCCCTCGTCGTCATCGAGCACAACCTCGACGTCATCAAGTGCGCCGACTGGCTCATCGACCTCGGCCCCGAAGGCGGCGACAAAGGCGGCAGCATCATCGCAGCGGGCACGCCGGAGCAGGTCATCGGCACGCCGGGGAGTTACACGGGAGCGTTTTTGCGGATGCACTTGGAGGCCGAGAGGATGCGAAATCGACTATGAGCGCGAGGCGCACCACCGCTGAACGCCTCGAAGCACTTCTGGCTGATCCAGAGTTTGTGCGGCTGATCAATCTGCCGAATCCGAAAGTATCCAGCCAAGAACTCTACGTTCGGCTACTTTCTGATCATGTCGCCCCCTTGATGCGTCAAAGTGGATATAAGCGCCGAAGAAACTCTTGGGGCCGTGAGACCATCGACGGGTGGCTGGTCATCGATTTTCAGGCGTGTTCCTTTTCCAATCGTCACGAACTTCGTTTCACCGTCAACCTCGGTTACTTTTCTCATGCGGTTGCGATCGGGCTTCGGGAGAAACCTCGCCCCTCAACGCCGCCGCCGGACAATATGTGCCACTACAGGGAGCGCATCGGAAGATTGATACAGCCCCACCGTGATATCTGGTGGACAGTACTCGCAGATCGCCCGATCGACGAAACCGCTGCTCGCATCCTGCGAGTACTCGAACGATTTGTACTTCCACACATGGAAGCACTTTCGACCGACGAATTCGTGCTACGCCGTATGCTCGATCCAAAAGTGTTGCCGGAGCAAATGCCTCGCCCCGTGCTTGCGCTGATGGCAAAACTGCGTCCTTCGAGTGCACTTCGGAAGTACGGAGGACAACTCTACAAAATGAATGCCGACTGGACGCGCAGCATGTGGGATGAGTTGGGATTGCCACGGGCACTGCTACAATGCGACGTAGCCAAATCGGTGCACAAGAGGAAGTAATCCACGTGCAGGACGCCCGTGCACGGAACTACATCATCTCACGTACGCGCCGATCCAGATCCCGCACCCACCGCCGCGCCGTCGAGCAGTCAAACCGCTCCGGCAGCTCGCGCTTCGGGTCGCCCTCCAGCACCGCGCGGACGACATACTCCGCAATCGTCGATGGGCTGATGGTCCCGTGCGACCAGTATTCGTAATCCACCCACGACAGCGCCACATCCGCGTGCCGCTCCGCGTCGCCCTCGCCAATGACCACATCAAACGTCCAGCCACGCGCCGACTCGCGCTCCGTGAGAGCCGCGACGTGCGAGTGGCCGGTGTTGGACGGATTGCCAGGTGGCATGATGAAGATTGTATCGGCCGCACTCGGGGATTGGAGCAGAGAATCCGGCACGGAAACAGACGACGACGCAAAGAAATTCTGCAAGAAAAAAACCTCGAACTGGGTCAAGTTCCTTGCTTTTCCTGACGCATAGTCACGCCGCGGCACGCGAACCGGCAACCCGGCGCGCCGCCATCCATATGCTCTCCTGATGTCCTTCCTCTTCGCCATGATCAAGCTCGGCCTGACCAATCTGTGGCTGCACAGGTTGCGCTCCTCGCTCACGGCGCTGGGCATCATCCTCGGCGTCGCCGCGGTCATCATCATGGTTTCCATCGGCGAGGGCTCCAAGCAGCAGGCACTGGATCGCATCGAGCGGCTCGGGGCCAAGAACATCATCCTTCGATCTCAGAAGCCACCCGAGAGCCAGCAGGCAGGCGGCCAGCAGCGCGGCCGTTCCAGCCGCTACGGACTCACGTGGGACGACTTCCGCGTCATCAAGGCCAACTTCCCCAACGCCGAGGCCTGCGTCGCGCTCAAGGAAGTCGGCTCGCAGATTCTCAAAGAGAACCGGCGCCAGACCAGCCAGACCTACGGCGTCACACCCGATCTCGCGCAGGTCGCCAACCTCCGCATCGCACGCGGGCGCTATCTCACGCAAGGCGACCTGGACGAACGCGCCATGGTCTGCGTCATTGGCTCGGATGTCGCCCGCACCATGTTTCCGTTTGAAGATCCGCTGGACACCACGCTCCGCATCGACAACAAAGCCGTGCGCGTCATCGGCATTCTCGCCCCCATCGGCCTCGCCGGCGGCGCGGGTGCGGCCCTCGTCGGGCGCGATCTCAACCTTGATGTCCACATCCCTATCACCACCGCCTCGCTGGTCTTCGGTGATCGCGTCTTCCGGCGCAGCAGCGGCAACTTCTCCGCGTCGGAGGTGCAGGTCTCCGAGGTCTATCTCACGGCCCCAACGCGCGATGAGGTCATGGGCTACGCCGCGCTCGCCGATCGCATCCTCGAAGTTCGCCGCCCCGGCAAGCCGGATGTCGGCATGCAGGTCCCAGCGCAACTCCTCGAAGAAGCCCGGCGCAACGCGCTCACCTGGCAGGTCGTGCTCAGCTTCATCGCGGGTATCTCGCTGCTGGTCGGCGGCATCGGCATCATGAACATCATGCTCGCCAGCGTCACCGAGCGCACCCGCGAGATCGGCATCCGCCGCGCCCTCGGAGCGACCAAGAAGCACATCATCTTCCAGTTCCTCGTCGAAACCGGCGTACTGAGCTTGCTCGGCGGCCTCGTCGGCGTCGGCACCGGCGTGGGCGTCTCACTGCTGCTGGGCTGGATCGCCCCATACATTGCGCAGTCCTTCAAGAGCGACTTCAACCTCGCCACCCGCATCACCTCGTTCTCCATCTTCCTCGCCTTCAGCGTCGCCGCTGCAACCGGCTTGATCTTCGGGCTGTATCCCGCATTTCAGGCGGCGAAGAAGGATCCGATTGTGGCGCTGCGGCACGATTGAGTTGCGGCCTCTCACACCAAGATCGCGACTTTTGGAAGTTGTTTGCTTCGCTGCCAGTGCACGCCGCAATGTGGAGGGTACTCGATGTCTCGTTCCTCAAGGTTGACGAAGGCGGTTGGCTATTGGGTGTTTGTCGCAAGCAGCATGACTCTTGCACAGGCCGGCATCGCATCGATCCCTCCGATGCCAATCGCCTGCCTGTTTCAGTCCCTGCGATCTGAATCGGATTGGGCGTCTCTCCACTCAACTGAGCTCGCACAATCGAAGCCGCAGACCTCCCATGCCAAGGACTGGCTCATTATCGTGCCAAGATCATCCGATCCGAGCAGGACGAGCTGGATGGAAGAGACAACGTTCCGAGATCCATGCGTGATCGAATGGCTTGAAAAGCATGCCGTCGTTGGCAAGGTGAATATCGACACAGAACCGGAAGCGGCCGTCGCACTCGGCCTCCGTCATTCAGAAATGGCGATCGCCTGCAAAGGCAACGAGGAGTTCGATCGAGTGGTTGGGTACTTGTCTCCGAGTGAGTTCTTGGCTTGGCTCGAGGGACTGGATCGCGGCGAGAAATACGTCCTGCTTTTTCAATATCCATCCACCTACACGGAGATGGCCTCAACCCTTACCGAACTCCCCGCTCGTTTGAAGCGCGCCCGCGATTTGTCGCAATCCGGCGACTATTCCTCCGCCGCGAACTCGTATATCGCAATGTGGAACGAACTTCGAACATGGGAACCCACCATGACTGGAGTCGCGGTACAACCGGTTGCTCAAGATGTAAAAAATCTGGCAGCCACAAGCTCGATCGCGAGAAATCGATTCCTTGAGTTTAGAGCGGTTTCTTTGACTTCGTAGCGCGATTTTCCTGGCGCGGGCCGGGATTGTGGGCAGAGTTGTCGGATCAAGAAGGAGATCCGGCATGGAGGCCTATTCGATCGACCTGCG
>JBKJOD010000132.1:0-8708 GCA_046593245.1 Phycisphaerales bacterium | reverse complement strand
GGACGTAGCAAACGGCTCGGAGATTGACGGGCTGTATGCAACGGTCTGCGGCGATTCGCTCTACGTCCTGGTGACCGGCAACCTGGAAAACAACGGCAACCGTCTGGATCTGTTCTTTGATGTGGGCACCGTGAGCATTCCATTGACGAGCACGGGGCAAAACCGCCTGCTGGCGAATCTGCATCCGTTCGACTTCGGACACCTGAACCGCCTGGGAACGGATAACACAACGCCGGCGACCGCGCCCGGCCTGCGGTTCTCAACGGGCTTTGATGCAGACTACTGGATTTCAATGGAGAACACAGGGACATCGCCGAATGTCACCGTGAGCGCGTGGGCCGCGATCATCAACGCAAACGGCGCGCTCAACGACGGCGGCTTCCCGAATGCGGCCTATTTGGAATACGGCGGCATCGCCAATGGCGCGAAGGCAACCAACAACCCGCTCGTGTTCGACGGGCAGAAGTGCGTTCGCTTTGACATGGCCAATATGTGCGCCCCGAACGGCGCGGGAAGCGCGTTCAACCCAACAAGTATTCCAGGGCTGGACATTCAAGGGGATACAGTCGCGAACGGGCTAGGCTTGATTGCCGAGCCGTACACCTCGTACGCGCCGCGGCTGCTCTCGCAGGATGTGTTCAATCCGCTTGGCATCAACGACGGTGTTCACCCCGCGCCGAACCACGGAAGCTATGCAACCGCGGGTCTCCTTCGGACGTCGATCGACAACTCCAACTTCGGCGGCGTGACGGATGCTGACGCGAGCAAGGCGAGACAGGTCGGCACCGGCATGGAAGTGAAGATCTCGCTGGCGGAGCTCGGATACTCCGGCAGCGGGCCGATCCGCGTTGCGGGCTTCATCGTGAGCCAGGACCACTCGTTTGTTTCCAATCAAGTGATCGGCGGCACGCTGCCGGTGACGCAGCCCAATCTGGGTGAGCCGCGGACACTGGATTTCCAGGCCGCGCCGTTTGATACAGCGGGACCGTTTTATGTCACGATCAATCCCGGAACCTGCACCACCGTTGCCACCGGCGCGTGCTGCTTTGGTACCACCACGTGCGTGCTGATGTCGACGGCCCAGTGTGCGGCCGCGGCGGGCGTGTATTCGGGAAACGCAACGGTGTGCAACCCGATTCCGTGCGGGGCACCTGCTGCTGGCGTGTGCTGCCGCGGAGCGACGTGCAACACGACCTTCGCCTCGGCGGCTGCGTGTGCGGCGACGCTGGTGGGCGGGCAGTCGGCGGGCGCGGCGTTCGCCACAGGAACGGCCTGCAACAGCGGCGCCGTTTCCAACTCACCCTGCTGCTATGCCAACTACAACAAAGCAAACGGGATCAACGTGCAGGACATCTTCGACTTCCTGGGCGATTGGTTCGCGGGAAGCAAGTATGCGAATGTCGGCGGCAACGGCAACCCCACCACACTGACGGTGCAGAACATCTTCGACTTCCTAGGCAACTGGTTCGCGGGTGGATGCAGCTGAGCCGGACAAAGATTGTCGCGTGAAACACAAAGGCCCCCGACATGCGTCGGGGGCCTTTTCACTCTTTGGGATTGAAAATGCACAAAGTCGGAGGTGACCGGGTTTTACATCCCCGGCGCAATCGGTCCATCCAGCATGCCGCCGGGGCCACCCATCCCACCCAGCGAGCCCATGCTGTTCATGCCGGGCTTGAGCTTGCCTTCCTTCTTCATCTGCGCGACGGCCTGGACGATCTCGACGAAGCGCAGCCGCAGCTCTTGCAGGGCTTGTGAAAGGTCACCGGCCTCTTCGGACGTCAGGTTGTTCTTGGTCTTCTCGTTCAGAACCCCGAGGAGATCGATGTGGAAGCGGGCGTGCTCCAGCGAAACGATCGCGCGGCCGGTTTCCGGGTCAGGAAACGCGCCCATATACATCAGAGCCTGGGTGACCATGGTTCCCACGAGGGCCTGAAAGTCCGCCGGGGGCATGCCCTGGGGCTGGCTGGGGTCTGCACCTGGGCCTCCGGCCATGCCGGGGATAGCGGGCTGGGCCTGGCGGGCCTTTTCCGCGGCCTCTTTGGACTGACGTTCCTTCTCGGCGAGCTTTTCCCGCTCCTTTTGAGCTTGGGCTTTCCAGTCCGAGTCGATAACAATCTTCGGGGCCTCGTTGTGCTGGTCCGCCATGCCGCGCCTTTCGTTGTGGGGTGCGAATACACGGGAGTATAGCGGGGGCGTGGTGCTGGTTGGGCGGATGCGGTACGCTGGTTGGTTGAATGCACGGGCAGAAGGCCTGTGCGAAGACGGTGAGACAGGCTCCCTCCGATCCTCGCGGACTCGGATGACCTCCTCCGCTGGAGCGGGGGAGGAGGCGGATGAAAACCACGGGCAGAAAGCCCGTGCCACACACGGAGGAATGGACCATGAGCGATCGAAATTGGATGATGCGGGCCGGAACGTGTGCGGGCTTGCTTACGCTGGTCGGGGCGGCTGTGGGCGGGTGTTCCAAGTCGAGCGACACGTCGTGGTTCTCGGGGAAATCCGGAGCCACGGTGCGGGCGTCAGACTTTGCCGGTGACGGGGCGGACGCGACCGAGAGCACTTCAGCGGATACCAAAGCGGCGCGTGCGGAAGCGACAAGGTTGCCGGCGACGCCTGTGGGCGAAGCGAAGACAATGAAGGCCATGCCCGCGCCGGTCATGGCGCTGGGCGCGCCGAACGGAGGTGGTGAGAGCACGGCCGCGCGGCAGAGCGATATTCGCACAAGTGTGGGGCAGCCGACGCTTGGAGCGGCAACCGCCGCGCTGGGCGGGGGATCGACGGTGGAGTCGGTCGTCGGGCAGATCAACGGGCGGCCGGTGTTTGCAACGGAAGTTCTGGAACCGCTGGACGGCACGCTGCGTGCAGCAGCGGACAAGGCCAAGGACGCGAACGCGTGGAAGATGGCAGCGGTGGCGGCGATCGTGCCGGAACTGAAGCGACGCGTGGCGGATGAGTTGATTCTCTCAGAGGCACGCCGGAACTTGTCGCCGGAGCAGAAGCAAGGGCTGCTGCACTTTCTCGGGCAGATCGAGAGTGCGCTGATAAGCCAGAACCGGGGCAGCGAGGCGCAGGCGAACGAACAGTTGCTGGAGCAGAACGGGCGCACGCTGAACGACGAAGCGAAGGACATCGTGGACCGAGAGTTGATCCGGAATGAAATCAACAACAAGGTCACGCCCCGCGTGGCAGTTCCTTGGCGCGATGTGCAGAACGAGTACGAGCGGCAACACGACAAGTGGCACCCGCCAGCGGAGTACACGTTCAGAATGATCTACGCGGCAAACGACAAGCCCGAGAAGGTGACGCGGATTCAGTCGCTGCTGGGAAACGGGACGCCGTTTGAGAAGGCGGCGGAGGATGATGCCAACGAGTTCAACCGCAAGGAAAAGGGGAAAATGGCACGAAAGGTTCCGGGCTCGCAGGCAGAAGGAGAGTTCTCGCCGTGGCCGGATGTGAACGCAGCCCTCCGCACGGTGGGCGTGGGCCAGACACTGGGACCGATCGAGTTCGCACCCGACAAGGCGAAGCCGAACGCCAAACGGACGGCGTGGGTGTATCTGGAGAAGATTGATCAGAAGCCGGGCGTCTCGCTGTACGACGCGCAGCTGGAAGTGGAGAACGATCTGCGCGACGATCGAGAGCGCGCCGAGCAGCAGCGGTACTTTGAGCGGCTGTGGAAACGCGGCAACGTATCGAAGCTTGAGGGAATGGTGGACAAGTTACTGATCGTGGCGACGGAGCGGTACGCGGGGAAATACAGGGGGAAGTAGAAGAAGAGAAGGGATCGAGGGATCGAGGGATCCAGAGATGAAGGCGTAGAGTCGTGAAGATGTTGTTGGCTGTTTTTGAGCGGTTCAAGTCGCCTCGCGGGAGCGGCGGGGCTGGTCGGCGCGATCCGCTGGGACCAGCGGGGGAGCGGCTCGCGGCGAGTCATTTAAAGAAGAGTGGGTATCGGGTGATCGGGTGCAATCTGCGCGTGCCAATGGGCGAGGCGGATGTACTGGCGATCGCTCCGGATGGCCAGACCGTGGTGCTGGTGGAGGTGAAGACTCGCAGGGTTCGGTTGGAGCCGGGAGCGTTCGTGGCCCCGCCGCCTGAGGCGAGCATCACGGCGCACAAACGCGAAAAGCTGGTGACGATCCTTCGACACTTGGCCCGGGCGAACGGGTGGTGGAAGAGACCCCTGCGGATTGATGCGATCGCTATCGAGTGGCCAGATCTTGGTGAGCCGGTGCTGCGCCACCACGAGGGCGCCGTGGCTGTGGAGTAGTGCTCAGTCCTGCGGCTTTTCAGGCACCAGCAGCGTGATGGGGACGGTCAGCGTCTCGACATCACTGGACCCGAGCGTGCGAGCGACGACCTGGACTTTGATGTCCACGTTGGTGCGAGAACGGAGTGGTGCGGTACCGGAGATAGTGACGCGAACGCGCGAGGGATTCGCCGTGGGGACAAAATCCAGCGCGAGGTGCTCGGCCTCATCGCGGGCGAGGATGTCAAGCGAATCCAGGAACAGCGGGCCGCCGGAGGACTGATCGGCGACGATCTCAAAGGTCTTGATGAAGGGTTCGGCGGGGAAGAGTTTGACGGTGATGTTGGCTGGTTCAAAGCCAACGCGGCCGACGACCTCGCCATCGGCGATGATGAGTTTGGGATCGGCCTGCGTGTCGTTCGTGATGACCTTGATCCGCGAGCCCCAGGGGCCGAGGGGGGCGGACTTGGGGAAATGGATGGTGACGGTGGAGATGTGGCCCATTGAGCCGCAGTCCTGGATGTCGCGGGGCTCGCCGATCTCGACGCGCTCGATGGGAGGGTCGGCCTCGACTCGAAGGACCTTGAAATCCTTCGTTCGGCCCATGACAGTGAAGGTGGCGGAGGCACCGACATCCTTGACGATGCGCGGGAACATGTTGACGGGTTCGATCCAGACGCGCGGGCAAACCTCCGCGCGATATTCGACGGAGACCGCGGTTGTGGGGCGGCCAACCTCCTGCAGCGTGGCGGTGGCCTGAATCTGCCCGCGGCGACCGGCAGGGTTAATCTCCAGCACGAGTATTCCAGACTCGCCGGGGCCAATGGTCTCCTTGTCCAGCACCGGCGTGTTGCAGAAGTGGCAAAAGGTCATCGCGAGCTTGACGGTCCGCCCCGAGGTGTTCAAGAAGCTAAACGCGTGGAGCTGGGTCTGGTCATCAGAGATGGCACCCTGGTCGTAGAGTGTTTGTGTGAAGCGGATGACTTCCTCGTCGGCGCGCGCGAGCGGCGCAGCCCAAAGAACAGCGATCGCTGCGATCAGGAAGCGGAGGAGGGCCGGGTGCGTGCGCATGGGTGGTACATCGGTTGGAAGGGGATGGGGCGTCAAGGGATGGTTGGCGGGTGATCTGCAAAACGAGCAGTTTCGCTGCCGAAGCTGGGAAATGCCACACGCGGAGAGAGCGAACCACTCGCTGAAATATGCAAGAATGTGCGACTTTGCCCGCGAACTGGCCCTGCATCCTCCAGTTGCTCCGAATCTTTCGCGTTCATCTCTTTTTTAGGTTGGTGCCACACAGTCCATACGCTCATGTCGAACCTCAGGAGCCCACCATGTCCAGTTTTCCATCACAAGACGGAATGCAGCGTCCGGGATTTCGAGTTCCGGGTCGGCTCATCATCGGAGTCATCATCGCGCTCGTCGCGGTCGTGGGGTATTACGCGAAGAAGCAGACGAACGCCGTGACGGGGCAGAAACAGGCGATTTCGTGGACGATCCCGCAGGAGATAGCGCTGGGAATGAACTCCGCGCCGCAGATGGCCGCGGAGTTCGGCGGCGAGAGTACCAACAAGGAGCTTCGCCAGAAGGTGGAAGATATCGGGGCACGAATCGTCGGGAGCTTGCCCGCAACGGCGAAGAACACGGACGGAACGCAGGTGTATCCGTACACGTACCACGTCCTCGCGGATCAGAAAACCGTGAACGCGTTTGCGCTGCCGGGCGGGCAGATATTTATCACAGAAGCACTGCTGCGACTGCTGGAAACCGATGGTCAGCTCGCGGGCGTGCTCGGCCATGAGACGGGTCATGTGCTTGGCCGACACTCCGCGGCGCAGGCCGCCAAGAGCGAACTCATGCAGGGACTGGTCGGCGCGACCGCGGTGGCGGCCAGCGGCGGGCGCGATGGCGGGCAGATGGCCCAGCAGGCATCCGCGATGGTGGCGAACATGCTGACGCTCAAATACGGACGCGGCGATGAGTTGCAGGCAGATGAGCTTGGGCTCAAGTTCATGTACCTCGCCGGATACGACCCGCGCTCCATGATCGGCGTGATGAAGATTCTGGAGAAGGCGAGTGGCGGGTCGGGATCGACCAAGTCCGAGTTCAGTTCAACGCATCCCAATCCCGGACATCGGATTGAGGAGATCGAGGCGAAGTTGAAGGAGATGTTTCCGCCTGAGAAGTTTCCCGGCGGCGTGCCGGAGGGGTTAAAGAAATAGGTGAGGGAGTGCGGGTAGTCTGCGAGAGTGTCCCGGGATTCATTCGGATGTTCAATCATCCCGGGCGTGTATCTGCAATCACATCTCTTTCGGTGGCGGGCAGAGTTTGATGTACAGATTGCGGCGATCGTTGATGGCCTGTCCGAAGAACTCGGAGGTGCCCGGCGGCCACCGCTTGAAATCTCGTACGTACAGCGAGACGTTGGAGGTCGCCAGCCCGATGAAGCGATCGCAACGCGAGGCGAGAAGCGTGTCGATGAGCACTTCCGCGCCCAGCGCAGCCCGGTCGTGTTCGCCCTGCATGTAGTGCAACGCGACGGTGCCGCTGGCGCGGGTGGCCTGCGTGGTGATGACGCGCCCGGGATACGCGTTTTTACAGAACTCGACGAAGGGCTGGCTGTCGGTGATGAGCAGCATCCGCATGGTCGGGTCCGCACTCAGGTGACGGGCGATGGCAGCGGGATAGCGGGCGTTGATCGCTGCGAGGTCGGGCTGCTCGCCGACTTTGTCGGTGGCGCGAAGATGCACACCGAGCATCGGGCCGGGGCCAAAGTGGGCGGCTTGGAACTCGTCCACCGCCCGCAGGATCCCGGGGGCGGGTCGGAGATACCGCGCCACGGCGATGCGACGCGCTTCGACGATCGACTTGCCGTGCAGCGGATGCCCGAGTGGCATGTATGGCAGCATCTCGGAGAGGCCGCTGTGAAAATCGCTGACAACGATGTCTTCGGTGCGGCCCAGCAGATCCAGCGCGGAGACGCGGGAGTTCGGGCCGCTCCAGCGACCGGCGATCGGGCCAGTGAGAGAATCGCGGGTCCAGCGCGGCGGATAGAACGTGGCGGCGTGCTGGCGGGCATCTTCCATCGTCGCGGTGGAGACTGGCTCGAAGAACTCCACCCAGGCGTTGCCTGGCGTGGAGGTTCGATAGCGGCTCTGCGCTCCCCAATAGACGATCGGGAGCCGCCCAGTGGCATCAGCAAAGGCGCAGAGTCCGATGACGTGGTCCACATCCGACCACAGTCCCTCCATCCATTCGCGAATGACGACATACCGCGACTTTGATGGAGGTGGCGGGAGCGCAGCGATGGCTTCCTGCGCCCGCTTGAGGTTCTTGGCTGCGGGTTTGAGATACGGATTCAGCCGCAGCGCATGCTCGAAAGACTCGGCTGCGAACGCCGGAACGCCAAGAGCGAGTTGGGCGCGTCCGAGCAGATTCATCGCGTCGGCGTTGGCGGGATGCTCCAGCAGCACATCGCGAGCGATCAGCTCCGCCGCCGCCGCGCTGCCGGCATCAAGGTGCCTCTGGCCGGCGGCGATCAGGACGCTGGGGGTGGGGGCGGGTGCGGGAGTGGTCATGCGGAAATCAAGGGGGTGCGGCGGATCATGCTGACCGTCAAAACACACAGAGTTTGGAAAGAACCGCCCACGATCAAGCGGGAGCCGCCGCGGGTACGATGAGTGTAATACGCTCGGGAGTGAGCGGACACTCGCCTGTTCAGACGCGGGCGACGGACAATTCAGCCAAGGAAGGCACCGATGACAGCACTCGCCGAAGCACCAGTTGAGGTTCAATCTGTGAAGAAAAAAGCTGAGGGTCCGCGGGCGACCGCGGAGAGCATGGCCACGCGCCAGCGAGATATTTCGGTGTCAGAGTTCTTCGCCAAGAACCGGCATCTGCTGGGTTTTGACAACCCACGCAAGGCATTGCTCACGACGGTCAAGGAAGCTGTGGACAACTCGCTGGATGCCTGCGAGGAGGCGGGGATTCTGCCCGACATCACGGTGGTGATCGAGGACTTGCAACCGGTTCGTGGCAAGGAAGTCAAGCAGTCGCGCTACCGCATCACCGTGGTGGACAACGGGCCGGGCATCGTGCGGGCCCAGGTGGAGAACATCTTCGGACGATTGCTCTACGGATCGAAGTTTCACCGGCTGAAGATGAGCCGCGGCCAGCAGGGCATCGGCATCTCGGCTGCGGGCATGTTCGGGCTCATCACCACCGGCAAGCCAATGGCGATCCAGACCAGGCCCAAGGCGCACAAGAAGGCGCACCACATCGAACTGGCGATGAACACGAAGACCAATCGTGCCGAGGTCACCGTTGATGAAGAGACGGACGACTTCCCGCTGGCGCGGCTGCGCAATCTGACAGCGGGCACCCGCGAGCTCGCAGAGAAGGGCGAACTGCTCTCGGCGAAGGAGTATCCGACGGGGACGAGCGTCTCGATCGAGCTCGA
>JBKJOD010000299.1:0-5231 GCA_046593245.1 Phycisphaerales bacterium | reverse complement strand
CGGCTGGGAGAAGCTGATCTTCCAGCTTGGTCTTGGGCTGATGGTCGGCTGGTTCTTGTATGTCAAAGGCGAAACGCCCGGCGTGGATCGCGCCCTCCAGCATGTCGTGAGCGTTCCGTTCCAAGCGACATGGGTGCGCACGGAGCAGGGCGGCTGGGCATTGAGTGAATCGCTGGTGTACCTGCCGCGCATGCTCTTTGTTGTCGTCGCGATGCTCATGGTCGCCGGCATGTCCAACGCCGTGAACATCACCGACGGCATGGATGGCTTGGCCGCGGGGACGACCACGATCGTCTCGCTCGGGATGCTGGTGCTGGTGGCGATCGCCGGCGCGGACACCATGGCGCAGTATCTTCGCATGCCGTACATCGCGTATGCGGATGAGCTGTGCATTCTTGCCGCGGCCATCGCGGGGGCGTGTCTGGGCTTTTTGTGGTGGAACTGCTCGCCTGCGCAAGTGTTCATGGGAGATACCGGTTCGCTCGCGCTCGGCGGACTGCTCGGCTATCTCGCCGTAGTCATTCGCCAGGAGCTGCTTTTGCTGCTGATGAGCGGCGTGTTCATCCTGGAGATTTCCAGCGTGGTGCTGCAGGTCGGCTACTTCAAGTACACCCGAAGAAAGACCGGCACCGGCCAGCGACTTTTCAGAGTTGCGCCGATTCACCACCACTTCCACATCGTCGGCTGGACGGAACAAACGGTGGTCGCGCGGTTCTGGATCATCACCGCGATTCTGGTGGTGGCTGCACTCGCACTCGTGAAGGTTCGATAAGGCAGGTCGCTCGCAGAGGCGCGAAGGCGCAGAGGAAGCCAAAGAAGACATTGGATGAAATGCGGTGGAGAGGTCGTAGTGACCGTTCCCCACTTGTCTCATGCCTTTTCTTCACGCTCATTTCTCTCGCCTGCCTTTGCGCCTTCGCGCCTGTGCGAGAGTGCTCTTCGCTCTGCTCAGTTTGCGGCCGCTCCACTCAGCAATAGCACCCGTCGCAGCACCACGCGATCCTGGATCGGCCCGCGTTCGCCGGATTCCGTGCGGACTTTGAGCATGTCTCCCGGTTTGATCGCGCCAAGTTCCGCCGAGATCGTCAGCGACGGCGATGTCGCGTTCAGCCGCCCGCGTGCCAGCTCACGCTCCCCCGCGCCCGTCGCAATGGGCGCAACGCTTACCACCACCGTGCAATCGCCCCACGCGAACGAGCGATCATCCATCTGCGCGTAGCCGATCACCGACGAGACGCCAGCGGGGATCGCCCAAGAGACGGTCATCGGCCCGGGCAGCAGAATATCCGCCGCGCCCAGCGGCGCGCCCGCATCTGCCAATACCTGCGCCGGCAACGCTCCAATCCGTCCGTCCGCCGGCTTCTGGCTCGCGATCGGCAGCGACGCCAGTGCGGTGATGCGCGATGGGTCCGGCACCACTCCCGCCAGCTGCGCTAGGTCCACCAGCATCCCGCGCGAGCCCGCCGCGATCGCCTTGAAGGTCAGCTTCCCCGACTGCGCGTCTCCCGCGAGCGCATCGGCCGCCAGCACAGTGCCGTCGGCCAGATCAATCCGCAGCGTCCGCAGCGGCGCGGCCGGATTCACAAGATTCACCAGCGCGATGTTCCCCGCCTCGATCTCCGTCGCGGGTGTTTTCGCACTCGCCGTCGCCACGCCACCCTTTGTATCGGCCTTTGGGTTGGGCGCTCCGGGCTTGACGCCTGGCTGCGCGATCTCGATCACCACCGTCGGCGCCAGTCGCGTGACCAGTCCCTCCAGCCGCTCCGCGTTCGCCAGCAGGAGTGTGTCGTTCGTCGTCGAGAGTGGGCGCGCCCCGGGCGCGACGACCCGGCGTGCGTTGCTCCAGTATTTCGAGACGCGATCCAGCGGAAACGCCAGCACGCCGAGCTTGTCGTGGCGCAGAAACACCGCGTCGTCCGCGTGGGAGAGCTTGCCCGCACCTGCGGGCGCACCACTCGCTGGCGCGAAGGCCAGCTCGCCCACGAAGCGCTCGCCATCAGTCAGGTCCAGCCGATGCACGGGCAGATCGGAGGTGTCCATGTCCTCGCTTGTGGGCGCGGTCGTCTCCGCCGTGGGCACCCAGGCACTGGGCGCGAGCGCGACGATGTCTGATAGTCGGTGCGTCTGCTGCGCTCCGGCCGCGTCCAGATACACGATTGCTCCAGGGCTCTTCGCGTCCGCCCCATTGATGGAAAGCAGCGTGATCGACTCCGGCGGCTTGGTCCGCATGAGCAGCGTCAACCGCGGCGCGGCCGGCCCGCCCGCAGGCGATATCGGCAGCGCGATGGAAGACCCGGCGCAGAGTGCGAGTAGAACTGTTGCAGTCGCGGCAGATGTTCGCATCGGGTGTTCTGCATCCTCAAAGGTGTACTCGAATCGCTCGCATCATTTCTGGAAGATCGGCAGAAACCGCTTGGGCATTTGCAGCACAATGAGCGCCATCGCCGTGCCATACGCCGGACCCACCGATGGGTCCGCCCACGAGCCGTCCTGCTGTTGCTTGTTCTTGAGCTCCGTTCGCACCGCAGGCCACCACTTGGCCCACGGCTCGCCGCCCGCGAGATACATCGTCTGCACCGAGTAATACTGCCCGTAGAAATAGTGTGCGCTGGTGTTGCCCTGATTCTTGCCCGGGAACGCGCTCTCGTTCACATACTTCACTCCCCGGTCGATCGCGTCGTCCTTGTAGATACCCGCGTAGTAAAGAGCCGCCACGCCCGCCGCGCTGCGCGGCCACGCCGACACGCCCGCCGACGCCTGATACCGGAAGCCCCCATCGGAGTTCTGACACTGCTTGACGTATTCAATCGCCTTGTCGATGGTCTCCTTGGGCACCTCGATCCCCGCGTTGCGGGCCGAGCGCAGTGCCATGATCTGGCAAATCGTCACCGAGATATCCGCGTCATATGGCACCGGGTTGTAGCGCCAGCCGCCCTCGGAGTTCTGCGATCGCTGGATCAGCGTGCACGCCTTGATGAGCGCCTCGTGCACCTTCGCGGATTGCGGCGTTTCTCCGCCGCCCTTGGTCATGCCGTACACCTCGCCCAGAAACAGCGCGGCGAAGCCGTGCCCGTACATCGGGCCGTTGGTGGAGTCCGCCGCCAGCAGGCCGGTCTCCGTTGATGAGGCCAGCACGAACTCCAGACCCTTCTGCACATTCTTGCCGTAGCGACCGCGCCCCGGCGTGTTCCCATCGGCCATCAGCGCGATGCAGGCGAGAGCGGTGACCGCGATGTTCTTCCCATAGCGCCCCTGGCCGAACGAGCCGTCGGGCCCTTGATCCGAGACGAGATATTTCAGGCCATTGGAAACGATCTCGTCGAGTTCGGGCGTGATCTCGTTGGCTGCGGCGTTGTTTTGTGCGGAACGCACCGGATCGGCCGCGCCAGGAGCACCCGGTTTCGTCGGCGCGGGCGCCTCCTTCGGGGCTTCGATCGGCGGAAGCGTTGAGACTTCTGGCTTTACCGTTGGGTCAAGCAGCTGCGCGTGAGTGATCGAAGCGAGCGAAAACGCGAGCGCTCCGAGGGCAGTGAATCGACACAGACCCGTGTGCATTCTCACTTGCTGTTCTCCTCCGCGAGCCGCTTGTAATACTCCTGCGTCAGCGCTTTGTAGCGCGAGCTGAAGCGGTCTTCGGTTCCCTGCATCAGCATCGCACGGATGCGTGCGGGGAGCGAGCCCCACGCCGCGCGTGCGGATTCAAGCTCCGGCTTGAGCGTCCCCTCCTGCAGAGTCGGCCCATCTTGCGCCTTCATTCCGTCGCCACCCGGTTGCGGCTTGGGTTGCCCCTGCCCCTGTCCTGGTTTGGGCTTGGACTGCCCGGGGTCCTGCTGCGAGTCCTCGTTCTTCGCACCGGGCTTTGGGCTGCCGCCGCCCTGCTGTTTCTGCTTGTCCAAACTCGCGAGCAATTGATCCAGCCGCTTGACGACATCCTCCTGCACGCGCTGCGTTCCCAGCCCGTTGTCCGCGTGCTCATTCATGCGTTTGGAAGCATCGCCCATCAGCGCGATCGCTTGCTTGAGGGCATCGCCGATTTCCTGCGCCGAGAGCAGACGATCCAGATCGGCCTTCGATTGATCCGGCGCGCCGTCGGATGTGCCGGATAAATCTTCGGGCTTGGTGGGCGTGGTCGCTGTCGCGGGTTTGTCGCCGGGCTTGGGCTTGATGCCGAGCAGATCATCAAGCGATGGCTGCGACGGGGGCGGCGCGGGCTTGGGAGCCGCGGCTGGTTTCTCCGTGACTGGTGGAGGCGTAGCGGGTTTCGGATCCGCAGGCGGATCAAACTCCGAGGCATCTCGGATCGCATATCCGAGCACGCCGTTCGGAAGCACGAAGGGACTTGTGGTAACCGTCGGATTGCAGTCGGTGTCGTAGAGATGAGTACGAATGCAGTACAAAGTGGACTGGTACTGCTTGTCTTTGTTGATAGCGTCAGCAGCCGCTGCGAGAAACCTCTGAATCGTCGCATCGCGATACTCGGGAACATCGCGGGCTCGGGCATTTGTCCTTCTGATAGATTCCCATCGGCCCAGTTGGTCAGCGGCATACGCACGCCCAGCGAGATCTTCCGGCGAACAGTTGCCCAAGAGTTCTGGTTCTTGTCCCATATCGCGGAGGATTCGCTTTGTTGTAGCGTCTAGATTGCCGACCCGCAACGAGTCTGGTTGCAACGCCGTTGCGGTGCAAGCACTCGCAATCGCAACTCCGACAGCGAAAACTCGTGTGAGATACGTCGTCATTGCGGCTTCCCCTCCTCTTCGGGCTTCTCCGGCTTCTCACCCTTCCCCGCCGGCTCATCATCCGGCGCGGGCTCATCCGGCTTCGCATCCTTCTTTTTCGGCGGAGCTTTCACGCCCGGAGTCCGGGGGTTGCTCTTTTCCTCGATCTTCTTGAGCAGCTCCACGCCCTGTGTGGCGATCTCGCGTTGCAGCTTCGCCGCTTCCGCGCCCGCTTCCGTATCCGGCTTGTTCGCATCCGCCGCCGCTCGCGCCAGGTCGAGCGCTTCAATCTGCATCAGCCGCAGGAGCACGATCTCGGCGGCCTCCGGCACCGCGGGCGGCTCTCCGCCACTGCCGCCTTGCCCGCCGCCGCCACCCTCCTGTTTGCGGAACGGATCATCCGGCGGCTTGCGATCATCCAGCGCATCCGCGAGCGACTTGAGCACCCGGGCCGCGGCCGTCTGGTTTCGCACCACCGCCGCGCTCGCCGTGCCGCCCACCAGTGCTTCGCCC
>JBKJOD010000285.1:0-7826 GCA_046593245.1 Phycisphaerales bacterium | reverse complement strand
GTGCTTGAGGTCCTCGAAGACGGGCTCGAGGCGGACATCGCCCTTGTTGAGCTTGATGGTGCCGGACTCGATCTGGGCGACGCTGAGCATGTCGCCGACCATGCGCTCAAGACGCTTTGCTTCCTGGCTGACGACGTTGACGGCCTGGGTGCGCTTGAGTACATCCTGATCGGGTTCTTCCAGGAGGGAGTCGATGTAGAGCCGCATGTTGGTGAGCGGGGTGCGTAGTTCGTGGGTCGCGCTGGCGACGAACGTGTGGCGTGCCTCGTCGGCCACGCGCTGCTGGGTGATGTCCTCGATGACGATGACGGCGGCGGCGTTGTCTTCCTTGCGGACAGGGCGGATGGAGAAACGAAGCACAGTGCCTTGTTTGATGACACCGGAGGCGTCTTTGTCGTTTTCGACTTCGATGACCGCGCGCCCGCGGCCGGTGCCGCTGGCGGTTTGCCTCAGCGCGTCTGCGATTTTGACATCCGAGAGGAAGGAGATGGCGGACTTGCCGACCATGTCCTCCCGTTTGGCGCGCAGGAAGGCGGCTCCCGCGCCATTGATGTATTTGATGTTCAGTTGATCATCGATGAGCAGCAGCCCCTGCCACATGGCATCGCAGAGGGAGAAGAGGTCGCCGTCGCGGTTGCGGCGGTCGCCGAGTTTCTGCTCGGCGCTGGTGCGAGAGAGCTTGATGCGCATGTCGTCGCGCTCGGCGAGGAGCGTGTTCCAGGCCTCGGCCTCGGGACCGAAGTCGCGGGCGACGAGCAGAACTCCGGAATCGGTTTCGCCCGCCTGCATCGCAGTGAGAGATTCGGAAATCGCACCGAGGGAACGAAACCGGGAGCGGACGGAGCGGTAGAAACCGGCCAGCGCGACGATGGCACCGATGCCCAGCGCAGCAATGCCGGCCTGGGTGCGCCAGTCGGCCCACATGCTGGTGGTGACGGCGTCTTCGATTTCCAAGCTGACGGGGCCTTTGCCCGGGATGGAAAGTGAACAGATAATGCGAGTGCGGCCGTCGCGGGTGTGTTCGATGAGTGGTTCGGCAGAGCCGGGTTTGCAGTCGGTCCACGTGGCCGGCAGCGCAGAGTATTTCGAGCCCTGTGCGGGCGAGGAGTCGGCGATGACGAGTTGACGCGGCTCGGGGAGCGCGAGACGGATGGACTGGAAATGGTGCTGCGCCGAAGCACCAGCGATCAGGGTGCGGAGTTCGGAGAGATCGCCAGCGGCGATCATGCGTTCGCCAGCGGGGACGAGGAAGTCGGCGGCGGCGCGGAGCGTTTGCGCCCGACCATCGCGGCGCGAGCGCTCGGCGGCGTGCAGCGTCCACCAACCGGTCGCGGCGATGGTGCAGAGGAGCAGAAGGAGGGCGGTCAGGCCGGTGGCGGCAACCGCAGACTCACCTCTGATCAGGTTGGAGAACCCACGATTTTTGGGTTGAGGGATATTCACAGTGCAAGCGACCTCCGAGCGCGCGGAGGGGCGCGCTCAAGAGGGCTATCGGGCGGAAGACGGGCCGTGTTCAGGGGGAGTTGGGACGGATGTGCGGGTAGGGCAACCAGGGGGCAACAGCAGACGAACAACCGGGGCGGGGTACGGCCGGTAACATTGGGCAGGGGGAGTGGCACGGGAAAACACTGGGACGTTGGGAGTGGGGGAAATAGGAGTTGCGAGTGGGAGTGGGGTGGAACGCGGGTGTCGCGTTGTGTTGGGGGGGTATGCGAGTGGTACTCGCGCGGGTAGAAAAAGGCGAGGTGTGACCATGAAGAAGCGGACACGAACGATGCGTGGGACGAACCGGCGGGTGATGGATGGCGGGTTCGGTCTGGAGCAGATGGAGGGCAGGCAACTGCTGGCGGCGGACCTTGCGGTGGCGTGGGATACCGCCAACTTTCTGGTGCCGACGGTGGTGGTGCCTGGGGACAGGTTCAACCCCGATGGCGGGTCAGGCCGCCTGGAAGTGCCGGTCCAGATCATCAACGTCGGTACCACGGCGGCATCGGGAACCGTGCGGATTGATTTCTTCTTGAGCACGGACGCGTCGCTGAACTCGGCGCAGGACACGCTGCTGCGCACGTACACGGGAGAGCCGCTCTCGCTACCGGTGTACACGGGTGATCCGAACCAGATCGGGACTTTCTCGCCGGATTTCTTCATTCCAGCGGGAACCGCGCCTGGGACGTATTTTCTGATCGTGCGGATCATTCCCGACAGCAACGTGGGAGACTTCAACCAGAGCAACAATGTGAACGTGACGAACGATCCGATCACGGCGGCACGGCGGTTCGGGGACTTCGCCGGACGGACAAACGTGGCGTTGACGCTGGTGGACACGGATGGGACGCAGGTGCGATTCACCCAGACGGGGGGCGGATACGGCGAGGTCGCGCCGAGCGCGGACGGGTTCGGCGTGACGATCTTCAACGGTGGTGTGGCATCGAGTGTGGCACTTGTCACCGGGGTGGGTGGGGATGGGAAGTACGACCTGACGTCGGTGACGATCAACGGATCGGTGGGTTCCTTCAGCGCGCCGCAGGGCCGGCTGCGCGGAGCACTGACGGCGACGACGGGCTACGGGGCGATGACGTTTGGAGATGTGGTTGGGCCGCTGACGATCACGGTGCCGGCGACAAGCCAGACGCCGAGTTTCACGCTGGGAAATGTGAGTGAGCTGTCGATTGATTCGGCGGTGGGTATTTGCGGGATCAGCGTGACGAGTTGGACGGACATCGCAGGGCCGACGGACGTGATTCGGGCTCCGTGGCTGGGCGCGCTGACGAGCACGAACAACTTCTACCCGAATATTCGATTGAGCGGGCGCGGCGGCGGGCAGCCAACGCTGGGGCCGGTGACTATTTCCGGTGTGATCAAGCGCGGGTCGTGGGCGGTGAACGGGAGCGGGAGCACGCTCAGCGTCTTCGCGACCACGGTGTTCTGGAGCGCATCGTACAATGGCGCGGTGACATCGCTGGCGACCGGCGGCTCGTTCCGAGGGGTCTTCACGGCGGCGTCGATCGGATCAATCACCAGCGGACGGGACATCCTGCTCAGTCACATTCTCGCGGGCGCGTACCTGGGAGACGACGGAGTATTCGGCGGCACCGGTTCCGCGGCAGACACCTATGGCGCGGGCACGATCGGCACGATCAGCGTGTTTCACAACATCGCGGGCGTGACGATTGCGGCGGGGCTGAGCCCGGTGGATGGCGTGTTCCGTAATGGAAACGATGTTATTCTCGGTGGAACCACTTCCAGCATCGGTGCGGTGACGGTGGGCAGTATCTTCGGTGCCGCGGCGCGGCTGATTACGAATGTGTATTCGGGTGCGATCACCGTGAACGGGGTCGCGCTGGACTGGCGCTTCAACTCGCGATTCTCGCTCTCTACCACCGGGCCGACCTCGGAACTGGTTTCTGCGACGGTCGGGAGTGTGGCGGGTGCGCCGACCGCGAGCATCTCAGTGCGGTTTGTCAGCACGGGCTTGATCGATCGATCCCGGATCGCGGATGGGGTGATCCGAGTTTCGGGGCCCGGTGGGTTCCTGGCGTTCGGGGTGCTGGCGAGCAGTTCGTTTGATGGGCCGACGAACCAGCGGGCTGCGTTTGGCAACTTCACGGTGCGGCTTGCAAATGCCGGTGTTCTGGCGACTCCGGGGACGTACACGATCTCAGTGGTGGGAAACACCGTGACGGATGCGCGCGGGAACTTCGCACTACCGGATGTGATCGGCACCTTTGATGTCGCGTGATGGGACTCGATGTGACATGATGTGACTCGATGTGACAGCACGGCTTTCGGACGTGCGTCGGAGCGGGTATGCTCTGCGCACATGGCAAAGAGCGCGAACAAGCAGGTGCGGGCTCGGGGCACGCCGCTGGTGGGGATCATCATGGGCTCACGCTCCGACTGGGAGACGATGGAGCACGCCGCGGTGATGCTGGAGCGGCTGGGAGTGGCGCACGAGGTGCGCGTGGTGTCTGCACATCGGACGCCGGATTTGCTGTTTGAGTATGCCCAAAGCGCGGCGGGGCGGGGGATCGAGGTGATCATCGCGGGGGCGGGCGGCGCGGCGCATCTGCCTGGGATGTGCGCGGCGAAGACCGCACTGCCGGTGCTGGGAGTGCCGGTGGAGAGCAAGACTCTTAAAGGGGTGGACTCGCTGCTCTCGATCGTGCAGATGCCGGCGGGGATTCGGGTGGGGACGCTGGGGATCGGGCGGGCGGGGGCGGTGAACGCGGGACTGCTGGCGGCGGCGATTCTGGGCGGGAAGTATCCAAAGATTCGCGCCGCGGTGGAGCGGTTTCGGAAGGAGCAGACGGAGAAGGTGCTGGGCGATCCGGACCCCAGACTCGAGCCGCGGGTGGCACGCGGGAGGAAGCAATGAGGGTGGGGATACTTGGTGGCGGGCAGCTTGGGCGCATGCTGGCGATGGCCGCGGCGCCGCTGGGGGTGCGTGTGCGGTTTCTTGATCCGGACGCGGCGTGTCCGGCGGGAGAGGTGGGGGAGTTGCAGGTTGGGTCGTACGACGACGAGCGATCGCTCGCGGAGTTCGTACGCGGAGTGGATGTGGTGACGTACGAGTTTGAGAATGTGCCAGCGCGGGCGGCACGCTGGCTGACGGAGCATGTGCCGGTGTATCCACCCGAGGGCGCGCTGGCGACGGCGCAGGATCGGCTGGCGGAGAAGGTATGTTTCGCGTCGCTGGGAATCGAGACGGCGCCGCATCGGAAGGGTGATGACGAGGGGGAGCTTGGCCTGGCGATTGCGGCGGTGGGAATGCCGTGCATTCTCAAGACGCGACGATTCGGGTACGACGGCAAGGGGCAGTGGGTGATTCGGAGCGAGGGGGATGCGGCGCGAGCGTGGATGGAGGCGAGCACGGGACGAGAGAGTGGGAACGCGGATTTGATTCTTGAAGGGTTCGTGAAGTTTGAGCGCGAGCTTTCGATGCTCGGGGTTCGCGGGAGGGATGGCCAGTGCCGCTTCTATCCGCCGGTGCAGAACACCCACGAAAAGGGCATTCTGTCCCGGAGCGTGGCACCCGCGCCGGGCGTGAGCGATGAGCAGCGGACCGCGATGGAGCAGGCGACCGGGCGCGTGCTGGAGCGGCTCAACTATACGGGCGTGCTGGCGGTGGAGTACTTTGATGTGGGCGGCGGGAAGTTCGTGGCCAACGAGATGGCCCCGCGGGTACACAACAGCGGACACTGGACGATCGAGGGATCGGAGTGCTCGCAGTTTGAGAACCACATGCGTGCGGTCGCGGGGATGCCGCTGGGGTCAACGGAGTGCCGCGGGAACTCGGTGATGCTGAATGTGATCGGCGGCGAACCGGATGTGCGCGGGCTGCTGGCGATGCGCGGCGTGCATGCGCATATGTATGGGAAGACGCCGCGGGCGGGAAGGAAGCTGGGGCATGTGACGGTGTGTGGGGAGAGTGCGGCGGATGTCGGCGAGCGAGCGCAGCGGGCATCGGAGATGCTGAAGAACTGTTGAAATGCCCGGTTATGGGAAGGGTGTCTAAATCGATCCGAGGTCACGGGCACCGTGGATCACGCGGCTGACCGGGAGCGGTAACTTGTCCGGCCAATAGACGATGAGGTAGGAATACACGTTCCACACCCGCAGTGAATCATCGGACAGATGATCGTGGCGATGGCCGCGGTGGGGGTGGTCGCACGCGTGCAGAATGCCGTGGTAGATTTCCTCGCGAACGGCATCGGCGCGATCGATGCCGGCATCTTCGAGAATGTACTCCCAGATGTCGGCGATGTCCGCCGCGGCGGCACGCGACAGAATGAAGGGAGTCATGCGTGCTCCGCGCGGTAGCGCTGGGATTTTTCCCGGAGTTCGGCGAACGCGGTTTCGCCATCAACGACCTCGCCGCGTCGGATCTGCTCACATCCGAGTTCGACCATCTCGTTAAGTTTGTTGATTGCGTGCTGCCGGACCGCGAACCGCTCCTGAAGATCACGGAGCGCGTCGCGGACAACCTCGCTGGAGGAAAGGTAACGACCGCTTTTCACCGCCTGTGCGACGAAGGCATCTAGTTCGGGCGTGAGCGAGACGTTGAGGGTTGAGCGAGTGGCCATGCTTTAATATACGCTCGCGAGCACTTTGTGGCCATTTGTTTCACACACATTGTGCTACAAAGCCATTTTGTTCGCATGGCGATAGTATTTTAGAGGTCTTCCGACGTGGCTGGTGGGCGAGTCTGAATCGTCAGCAACACCCGATCCACCCGAGTGCGATCCATGTCCATGATTTCGAACTGGTAGCGGTCAAAGTCAAAGCGGTCGCCGGTGGCGGGGACGCGCCCGAGGAAGGTCATGACGAAGCCGCCGAGGGTGTCAAAGCCGCCGACATCCTCGCGTGGCAGGGTGTCGGTCTGCATCAGTTCCTTCAGGTCTGTGACATTCACCATTCCGTCGAGCAGGTACGAGCCGTCCTGACGCTTGACGATCATCGGGTCCGGCGGCGCGCCGGAGCCGGTCATGGTGATCTCGCCGAGCATGGAAGCGACGAGGTCATTCAGGGTAACGAGGCCGACGAGCACGCCGTACTCGTCGAGCACAAAGGCGATGTGGGTGCCGGCACGCTTGAACTGCTCGAGGACTTTGAGCGCTGTGGCGGATTCGGGCACGAACATCGGCTTGCGCGCCAGTGCTTTGAGGTTGATCTCGTCGGAGATCAGCCCGTGCTTGACGAGGTCCTTGACGTGAACAACGCCGACGAGGTGGTCCAGGTCGCCGGCGACGACGGGGAAGTGAGAGTGCGAGCTGGTGGCGACGGCGACGCGGACACGGGCGAGGGTGTCGTGCTCGTCGAGGGAATCGATATTGTTGCGCGGGACCATGAGAGTCTTGACGCGCTGCTCGCCGAGCTGAAAGACGCGCTCCACGATCTGCTGCTCGGACTCGTGAATGGTGCCTTGCTGCGTGCCGCTGGCGAGAATGGCGTTCACTTCGTCTTGCGGGGCGTGTGCGTCATCGGCGGGACGAATGGGCACGAGCTGGAGAATGAGGTTGGTGAGGAACGAGAGAACAGCGATGAGCGGGGCGCTGATCCAGGAGACCCAGTACATCGGACGAGCCATGACACGAGAGAGCCCCTCGGGGTTCATCTGCCCGATGCGCTTGGGGACCAGTTCTGCCAGCAGCAGCGCGGCGAATGTGAGCGAGAGCGCAGTGATGCCGGTGGCGATGGCATGGCTGTAGCGGGCGATGTCCGGAAACAACTTGTCCAGATGTCCGACGATGTCTTCCTTGAGCGATTCCTCGCCGAACATCGCGAGCACGATGGTGGTGAGCGTGATGCCGATCTGCGTGGTGGAGAGATAGCGATTGGGATGCTCGATCAGGTTCAGCGCGATCTGGGCGTTGCGGTCGCCCTTGTCGGCGAGCACCTGCAAGCGACCCTTTCGCGCCGAGACGAGTGCCATCTCCGCCATCACGAAGAGGGCGTTCACGAAGAGCAGGGCGGCGATGAGGAAGAAGTACATGGGGGGAAGTGAGGGAGTGAGGGAGTGAGGGAGTGAGCGAGTGACGGAGTGACGAAGAGGGGAAAAGGAGAAGAGGAGTGGGGGGGACGGGGAGGGTACGGTGGAATCAGCAGCGTACCGCGCCGGCGGCCGGGCGAACTGGTACCGTATTGGAGGATCGGGGTGGACAGGAGCCGAGCATGAGTATCAGTCCGTGGGCGTTGCCGCAGTTGCCGACGTGGGAGACGGCGCATCCGCTGATGGTTCACCTGCCGATCGGGGTGCTGGCGGTGGTGCCGCTGTTTGCGGTGTGGGCGATGGTTGCGGGGGGGAACCGGCGCACATTGGGTTGGGT
>JBKJOD010000060.1:0-17514 GCA_046593245.1 Phycisphaerales bacterium | reverse complement strand
CCAGTCGGTATGCTGCCCCACCAGCGAGGCACCCGTGGGCGAATGGACACTGCCAAACGTGGATGCGGATCAGGGCGAGCAGTCGCCTGCGAAGTTCGTTTGGCCGCCAAGGACGTTGCCGGTTGAATACGTCCCCGCACCTGCCGAGGTCTCCGCACCTTCGATGCCGCCCACGCGCGGCTTTCACTATAAAACACACCCGTCCATCGCCGCGCCAGTTCCTTTGCCGGACCGGGCTCACTCCGGCTCCCGTCTCGCCCGCGTCTGGTCGGAGATTGAACACACTTGGTTCGATGTCGTCGCCTCCCCGCTGGCGGAGCGCATGGCCGAGGAATATTGGTGTCCCGATGCGATCAAGGACTATTGCTGTCGTTGTGCACTGAGTGTCGGGCCGCACGAAGCGGTCGATGGCCAGTGTGCCGCGTGCCAAGCCGGAGAGAGTACTCGCCCACCCTGGCAGCGGATCGTCCGGCTTGGCGAGTATGAGTCGCCGCTGAATCGCTGGATTTGCGAGGTGAAGTTCACCCGCTGGCGAAAACTCGGTTGGGACCTGGGGCGGGTGCTGGGAAGGTCGATCCATGCCCAAATGCAGGAATCTCTCGCGGCGGGCCTGATTCCGCCCGGGCCACCAATCATCGTTCCAGTGCCAATGTCTTGGCAGCGGCGCTGGCATCGGGGTATCGATCACACGCTCGCGATTGCCCGAGGTGTGGCGGCCGAAACTGGCGGCGTGGTTCGCCAGCCGCTGGTACGCAAACACCGCCCGTCGCAAACGCAGGTGGTGCCCAGCGGCCGCGAGGCGAACGTCGCCGGGACGTTCCGTCCGCGGGCGAAGTGGCTGCGGCCCCGGTTGGGCAGCGGGCTCATCATCGTGGTAGACGATGTGACTACGACGACCAGCACCCTGCGCGGGGCGTGCCGGGCCGTGGGGGAGTGCTTGAGGAATGAGCGAAAACGCCAGAAGGTTTCTGATAGGGTGCCAGAAGCAGTGATCTGGGGCGCGGTTTTAGCGCGAACGCCCCCGGAAAGCCACGATGGTACAACCGACATATACAATTGAGCGCAAAGACAGACAGAATAGGGCTTTGCGCGACTTTGTCGGACCAATCTTGAAGGTTTGGCGAGACAATTTCGGTGACTTTGGACAGGCCGCTTGACAGCATCGGGCAGGGGGCTATTCTTTCTCCCCGCCTCCGAAGGAAACCACGAGGCACGCGACAAAGTCGCCTGATGGCGACGAGTCGCACCATCTTTGCAAAGTGAAGACAGTTGGAAGAAGGTCCGCGAGAATGTGCGGTCGGACAGCGGCACTTGCCGTGGGTTTTGCAACCCAGTCTAGACCGAATATGCTCTGAGAGTTCACAGCTCTCAAGGCAGGCATTTTCAAGGACCATAGCAAGCACCCCCGTGTGATGGTGCGAGTACGCAAGTACAAATACTGTCACACATGCTTATTATGTAGATTGCCTGTTCAGCTGCCGGAGTTAGCCCTCCGGTGGCGCCGGGTCATTCGGAACCGTCGATGCAAGTCGTCGGGGAAGTTTGATTCGTTGACCGGCCAGTGTTGCAAGACACTGGTTTTATATCAGGTCAGCTCTCAATATTCTGAAGCACCGCGGCATCGCAAGATGTCGCATAGCAAAGGATTTCAATTGAAGAGTTTGATTCTGGCTCAGACTGAACGCTGGCGGCATGGCTAAAACATGCAAGTCGAACGGACCCGCAAGGGTTAGTGGCGGAAGGGTGAGTAATACTATCGAATGTACCCCGAGGTGGAGGATAGGCATGGGAAACTGTGCGTAATACTTCATGATCTCGTGAGAGCAAAGCCGCAAGGCGCCTTGGGAGCAGCGATATTCCTATCAGGTAGTTGGCGGGGTAATGGCCCACCAAGCCGAAGACGGGTAGCCGGTATGAGAGTACGGCCGGCCACATCGGGACTGAGACACTGCCCGGACTCCTACGGGAGGCTGCAGTAACGAATATTCCGCAATGGGCGAAAGCCTGACGGAGCAATGCCGCGTGTGGGATGAAGCGGTTTCGCCGTGTAAACCACTGTCAGAAGATAGAAAAGATGATCATCTTCAAAGGAAGGGGCGACTAACTCTGTGCCAGCAGTCGCGGTAATACAGAGGCCCCGAGCGTTAGTCGGAATCACTGGGCTTAAAGGGTGCGTAGGCGGACTTGTAAGTGCTTTGTGAAAGCCCTGGGCTCAACCCAGGAACCGCAGAGCATACTGCAAGTCTTGAGGAAGCTAGAGGCGGGTAGAACGATCGGTGGAGCGGTGGAATGCGTAGAGATCGATCGGAATGCCAAGGGTGAAGACAACCCGCTGGGGCTTTCCTGACGCTGAGGCACGAAAGCGTGGGGATCAAACAGGATTAGATACCCTGGTAGTCCACGCCCTAAACGATGCACACTAGATCGGTGCCGGTTTCACCCGGTATTGGTCGTAGAGAAATTGATAAGTGTGCCGCCTGGGGAGTACGGTCGCAAGGCTAAAACTCAAAGAAATTGACGGGGGCTCACACAAGCGGTGGAGCATGTTGCTTAATTCGAAGCAACGCGAAGAACCTTACCTGGGTTTGACATGCACGGATTAGTTCCTGGAAACAGGAATGAGGCCCGCAAGGGCACAACGTGCACAGGTGCTGCATGGCTGTCGTCAGCTCGTGCTGTGAAGTGTTTGGTTAAGTCCATTAACGAGCGCAACCCCTGTCGCTAGTTGCTAACGAGTAATGTCGAGGACTCTAGCGAGACTGCCGCTGTAAAGCGGAGGAAGGTGGGGATGACGTCAAGTCCTCATGGCCCTTACATCCAGGGTTGCAAACGTGCTACAATGGTGCGTACAAAGCGACGCGAGGCCGCAAGGCGGAGCAAATCGCAAAAAACGCACCCCAGTTCGGATTGAAGGCTGCAACCCGCCTTCATGAAGTTGGAATCGCTAGTAATCGGAGATCAGCTACGCTCCGGTGAATAAGTTCCTGAGCCTTGTACACACCGCCCGTCAAGTCATGGGAGCCGGTAGAGCCCGAAGCCGCCACATCACTGTGGTGTCTACGGCAAGATCGGTGACTGGGACTAAGTCGTAACAAGGTAGCCGTAGGAGAACCTGCGGCTGGATCACCTCCTTTCTAAGGGATTTCCTTAGACTCCCACTCCGCAGCAATGCGGAACGAGTATCGTGAATATATTCTCGTCCGAGCAATCGGGCAGTCGGCACGCAAGTGCCGACCAATGGACCTTCTTCCAACTGTCTTCTATCTCAACGCCCGACGCTTATGCGCCGGGCGTTGTTCTTTTTGTCCCGCATCATTGTGAATCTTTACGGTCTTGCATGGTGAGTTCCTCCAGCCCACCCGATGTACGAGTGACGTACGCGAAGAGTCTTGCATGGGGATGGCTCTCACATCCTCCCGCCTGTGCGACCCACGCACCCTGCGGCAGAAAGTGTCTAGAGTGCCGCAAGCTAAAGCTCTCCCGAGCGTTTGGCCTAGGTAGCTTGCAGCGTGTGGAGGATGGTCAATTCGACTCTTTGGAACAGCGACCGTTGCGTTACCGACGCGGCATTCCGCGATTGGGGATGTCATCGCGCCCACCGAACCGCTCGCGCCGCTGCTCTCGGGCATTGCCACCGAGCGGATCATCGGCTTTGACATCGTGCGTGCGCTTGCCGCGGTTGGGGTGATCTGGATCCACGCGGGGCGTTCCCCGTTCTGGAACGACCACAATCTCGCTCCTGCCGGCTCCTGGGGCACCGCGTTTCTCAACTCACTCGCGGGTTTCTTTGTGGTCTTTGCGCTGCAGCGCCGACTGGATCGCGGCGTGCTCGCGTTTGCCAAGCATCGCATCTGGCGCGTGTACGGAGCGTTTCTGGTGTGGTGCCTGATCTACCTCGCTGCACGACTGGTCAACTACGTGATCTTCGGAAAGAAGACCATGTTGCAGTGGGACTGGGACGTGCTTTTCTTCGGCACGAGCTATCACCTCTGGTTTCTGTCATATCTGCTGATTATTTCACTGCTGACGCTGCCGTTGATCGCGTGGGCGTTGTGCTCGCGTCCGCGAATGGTTGGAGTGTCCGTACTACTGGTAATTGTGGCCTCGGCGCTGCTGATCCTGCCCGAGCCGGAGGCACTCAGTCGGGGGCGAGAGGCACTCCCGCTCTATCATTTGTACGCGCGCGCGCCTGGGTTCTCGTTCGGCTTGGCCATCGGGTTGTGGATGCTCGCCGGATTCCGGCCTCGTGTCGGGTTTCAGCAGGCCCTGGTCTGCGCGGCGGTGGTGATCGGGTGCATGTATCTTTCGCTCACGACCGAGCTTCCCAAGCATGTGCTGAACCGCATCGCCGCGACCGCCGCGGTCATGATTGCCCTCGCGCCATGGCGGGGCGCTATCGCGAGGTGGCTCGCATCGATGGGCCAGCTTGGCTTCGGTGTGTATCTCTGTCACGTGCTGTTTATTGAGGCATTCATCGCCCTGCTCAAGCGAGCCGGTGTCCCGCCATCGTTTCACGTGGACATTCTGGTGTTTGTGTTCGCGGTGGTCGCCAGCTTCGCGTTCGCTTGGTTAATGCGGCGCAGCAGGCGGCTGGCGTGGCTGATTCCATGAGCGCGGCTGCGACACTTACTGCGAGTTGCCAGCGCCGCCCTGGGCTTCTTCCCGGAGCCGCTTCTTCTCATGGCGGATGATCTCGCCGGTGGCAAGATACACCACGTCCTCGGCGATGTTGGTGACCAGATCACCCACGCGCTCGAGCTCGCGACCCACGCGATAAACGAGCAAGCCAAGCGCGTGCGCATCGGCGCGGTTCTGCATCAGAGAAACAGTCTCGTCAAACAGCTGCCGATTGAGCTTGTCGATGATCTTGTCCTCGACCACCACCTGCTTGGCGAGCACCGCGTCCTCATCCAGGAGCGCGCGAAGGCACTTGTGGCAGGCCATTGGGACGCGCTGGCCGAGTTCGATCAGCGAGGTGGGCCACGCGATCGGTCCATGGTCGGCGAGTTTGAAAGTGATTTTGGCGACCGAGCAGGAGTGGTCGCCGATACGCTCCACATCCGCATTGACTTTGAGTACGAACGCCAGCAGGCGGAAGTCACGGGCAACGGGGCTTTGCAGGGCCATCAATCGGAACACAGCCGCCTCGATCTCAACCTCTTCCCGGTCGATCCGGTCGTCACGTTTGAGGATTTCGCCCGCGGACTGGGTGTCCAGCTCCCAGAGCGACGCAAGCGAGGCCTCGAGCATGCCAACCGCCGCGGTGGCCTCGTCAATCAGCCGGCGCTTGATGGAAACGACCTCGCGTGCAAGTGTGGGCGTGGATGCACCGGGACGTGCGGGTTCATCTCGTCTGAAAGAGTCTGGCATGGGTCGGGGGTTCCTGAGAGAGGATATCACCATGGACCCGTCCGCACGTGCGGCCGCGCCAGGAAGTGGGGAGGATGCGTACCCTTTGCAAATGTCTGACGATGGTTCCAGCTCCTTGAAAGCCCGCCTGAAACATCTGGCGTTCCGGATCTTGCGTCCCGGATTGGTGCCGGTTCAGGACGGAATAGCGCACGTCAGAAGCGACATCGCCGCGGTTCACAATCGGTTGGACGAGCTTGACTCGGACCAGCGGAAGTACGACGCGGAACTGGAATACTGGCGATGGCTGGTGAAGAAGGGCGGCTCGGAAAAGGGGTTCGGTGCGCCGTTCGCAGAGGTCTTCGGCCGGTGGACCGACAGAAAAATGGTCAAGATGGGCGGGTTCCTGTCGCTCCCGGAAGTCGGCCAGGCCGGGGATATTCACGACTGGGCGAGCCAGCGCAGCGTGATCGAGATTGGCGCGGGGCCATATCCGCTGGTCGCCGCGGCCAACAAAGGATGGAAGCGTTGCGTCGCGGTGGACCCTATCGCACGCGGATATGTGGAAGAGGATCTGCTTCCGGCTGTTGCGGGCAATGTTGTCTATGTCGCAGCGCGAGGTGAGTCGATCCCGCTTCCAAGCGCGAGCGCGGACCTGATCGTGATCGAGAACTGCCTGGACCATGTGAAAGACCCAGCTCTGGTGGTGCGAGAGATGACGCGCCTGCTCGCGCCCGGCGGGTATCTTTGGATGTTCGTCGATCTCTCGAACCATGTGGATCACATGCACCCGCACGCGATGAACGAGGAGAAAGTGCGGCGGCTGCTGCAAACCGAGGGTGGCTTCACGGTGGTGCGCGATGAAGTGACGGCGCACAAGGCACATCCGGAGGCGTATGGCAGTTACTGTGGGATGCTTCAGCGGCCCGCGCGTGCTCTTATGCACAGCGCGGCGCAGGACATGCGCTCGCAGCCCGCGGATGTCAGGGGCATGGTCGAGGTCAGAGGACAGTTATCACTGAATGGTTCGGCGGGTGGTCGTCCCCACAATTGAAAAGCTTGCGTGAATCGCGGTGTTCAGGCCGATGGTCATCCTCCCCATGAGTTCAATCACCTCCATCCCACCGACCATTCCCTTCCATGTTGCGCAGGCATATGGCGTGCGGCCAGCAGTCCAGACGCAGCAGGCAGCTGCGTCTCGCGCGAGCCAGAACGCGCAGGCCACGCAAATCACGCCGCCGAACGGACCGAGCGCCAAGCTTCCGAGCGCGGCCCAGAAGCTTGTCGGTGCGACCGTTCCCGGGCGGGTTGATTTTTCCGGCCCAACGCCGACCCATACCACTGAATCGTCTTTTCAGTTGTACCGGCACCCTGCGGAAAAGAATGCCGCGGCGACGGCGGTTTCAATCGGACGCTCGCTGGATGTCCGCGGCTGATCCTGCCCACACACGGAGGCCGGGATGGCAGACGAGACACTCTTCCAAAGCTCCCGGCCGCGTCCACAGCCATCTTCGATGGCGATCCACTGGCGATTGGACCCCTCGGTGGTCTTTCTGAATCACGGCTCCTTCGGCGCGTGCCCAGCGGTGGTGCTGGAGAAGCAGCGCGAGTACCGCGACCTGATGGAGCGAGAGCCGATCCGCTTCTTTGTTGAACTCGCCGAGGAACTGCTCGACCATTCGCGCGCGGCTGTGGCGAAACTGGTGAACTGCGATGCGGACGGTGTGGTCTTCGTGCCCAACGCGACGGCTGGCGTGAACACCATTGTGCGATCATTGAAGTTTCAACCCGGCGATGAGCTGCTGACCAACACGCACGAGTACAACGCCTGCGAGAACGTGCTGCGCTGGGCAACTGAGACGCAGGGGGCCAAGCTCGTTTCGGCACACGTACCGTTTCCTGTGCGATCAGCGCGTGAGGTGGCGGACATAATCCTTGGCGCTGTCAGCAGCCGTACGAAGCTGGTGATGCTCAGCCATGTCACCAGCGCGACGGGCCTGGTGCTGCCGCTGCAAACGATCGTGGACGAGCTGAACCGGTGTGGGATTGATTCACTCATTGATGGCGCGCACGCGCCGGGGATGATCCCGATCGACCTCCGCGCCTTGGGCGCGACGTACTACACCGGCAACTTCCACAAGTGGCTCTGCACTCCGAAGGGTTCGGCGTTTCTGTGGGTACGCGATGACAAGCGCGAGCGCATCCGGCCGCTGATTATTTCGCACGGGGCGAACTCCACGCGCGCGGATCGCCCGAAGTACCGCGTGGAGCACGATTACACGGGAACATTTGATATCACGCCGCATCTGTGCATCCCGGCGGCAATCGAGTTCCTGTCATCGCTGGTGCCCGGAGGCATATTGGGCTTGATGGAGCACAACCGGCGACAGACGCTGGAAGCACGCAAGATTCTCTGCCGCCACATGGCGAGCATCGAGCGACCGGGAACGGTAGAGCAGCCCAGCGCGATCGCTCCGGAGAGCATGATCGCGTCACTCGCCAGTGTACCGATCCCGACCGCGCCCGGGGGAGCGATTCGCCCCTCACCGCGCGGCTATCACGACGCGCTGCAAGACGCACTCATAGAGCGACACGGAGTTCAGGCCCCGATCGTGCCATGGCCCCAGGCGGCGAATGCTCCAGTTGGCAAGCACGGCGGCGGACGTTTGGTGCGCGTTGCTATGCAGGCGTATAACGCGTTGGAGCAGGTTGAGTTTCTGGGGGCCGCGCTGCGGGAGGAACTGGCACGGGAGTGATCGCGCGGCGTCATCGACCTTGCCGACCCGCTCGCGCCCGTCTTCCGCGTTTGCCGAAAGCCGATGATGGGAATGTCGGCGAGATTGGCTGAGAACAATCGCCAGGTTTGGAACTGAATTTGGAAGTCGAGGAACAAAAACGAAGACCCCCTGACCGCACTCCTCTGAAAATACAGAAGATGCGAGCAGGGGGTCAATCGAAGCGGAGAGGGGGGGATTCGAACCCCCGACACGGCAAGCCGTGTACTGGTTTTCGAGACCAGCGCGTTCAACCGCTCTGCCACCTCTCCGAGCACTCTGGGACGCGTGGCCGATGCCGTCGCGGCGGAGTCTTGAACAGTGAATGTTTGACCGAACATCTCCCCCGGTCAAACCGGGGCTGATTTGGACGCAGGTCCCCGGTCTCGCCCACGTTCGGCGGTCAGCGGCCTTGGTCGCAGGGCGGGTCTTGAAGTCGCTACCGGGCTGTTGGGATTACACTCGATTCCATGACTTCCACCGACCCATTCTCACCGCCGGGTGACGCCGCAGCGACCGCGCGGGATCGCCGCGTTGGGGCTGGCCATCCCGGCGTCGGTGTTCGCCCGACGTGGGAGCCGTGGGTGGCGATCGGGATGGTGTTGGTTGCGATCGGGTTCGGGGCGTTGGTGCTGAAGCGCTCGGCATACTCCGAGCGGCGGCGAACCGATGCGGGGGTCTTCTTTCGCGCGGGATACGCGGTGCGTGCGGGACTCGATCCATATGGGGTGCCGGATGACAACGCGTGGTACTTTCTGTATCCACCCGGCGTGGCCGCGGCTTTTGCGTCGCTGGCTGATCCGCCGACAGTCGCGACACCGACGTTTGCCGGCAGGCCAGGTGGAGTTGACGCGGCGTCGCCGTCGATTAGCGGTCCGTTTCCTCCGTATCCCGTATCAATCATTCTGTGGTACGTGTTCAGCGTCGTCTGTGCCGTGCTGAGCATCGAGCTGCTCGCGCGAGCGCTCATTCGCGGTTCAACGGACGCGCGTGTTCGCGCGATCACGCCCGCATCCGGTGGTTGGTGGGCGGTGCGCATCTGGCCGCTGTTCATGATTCTTCCCGACTTACTCTCGACGCTCTCTCGCGGGCAGGTCAACACCGTCGTGCTCGCCTGCATCTGCATGGGCGTGTATTGCCTGAGCCGCGGCCAGCGATTCCGTGGCGGGCTGGCTATTGGTGCGGCGGCGTGTATCAAGGTGATTCCAGGTGTGCTGCTGTTTGATTTGCTGCTCCGCCGCGGCTCGCGGGCGGTGGTCGGGTCTATTGCCGCCGCGCTGGCGATCATGGTGCTCGTGCCCGTTCTGGTGTATGGCCCCTCGCGAGCGTTCGAATACTCGCACGAATGGGTTGATCGCGTCATCCTCGCCGGGCTGCACACGAGTGAAGAACGACTGCAAGCGGGAGCAGACTTTGCCGACACCGACAATCTTTCCATCCAGGGCTCGTTGCACAATCTCACGAACATGTCCACGCCCCGCGGCCAGCGCCCGTCGGAGCCAGAGCCGTGGATCAAGTGGACGCACCTCGCGGTTTCGCTGGGCATGTTGGGGGCATCGCTGCTCATCGGTTCTGTGCCGTGGTCGCGGCCGCGGCGCGTGGATACGGCGGTTCAGATCGCGCTGCGTGTGGGCATGTTGTGCTGCGTCATGGTGCTCGCCTCGCCGATGAGCCACCGGCACTACTTCGTGATGATTCTGCCTGCGCTGTCGGTGCTGGTATTTCTGAACCTTGCGCGATCGCCGCTGGCGGTACCGAATGGGTGGGGAGTTGTGTTGATCCCCGCGTATATCGCGTTGCAGTGTGTGCCCCGTGTTGCCCAGGAGGGGCCGCTCCGCGATCTGCCGATTCCACCACTCTTGACGATGGTGGTGTGGGCGTTGTGCGCGTGGCAGCTTGCGCGGCCAGCAAAAAGCCCCGGCACGAGTGCCGGGGCTTTGGGATGATCCATCATCACTGACGTACGCGGGGCTCCGTCGCCCGCGATTACTTCTTGTCTTCTTTCACTTCAAACTCTGCGTCGATCACGTCGTCTTTTCCGCCGGACTTCGCGCCCGCTCCACTCGTAGCGCCCGCTGGCTCGCCGCCGGCGGGAGGAGTTTGCGTGGCCTCGTAGACGGCCTTGCCGAGTTCCATCGATGCGGCTTCCAGATCCTTCATCGAACGCTCGATCAGGTCCTTATCCTCACCCTTGAGCGTGGACTCAAGGTTGGAGATCGCGGATTCGATCTTGCCGCGAACTTCTTGCGACACCTTGCCGCCGTGCTCTTCCAGATGCTTGCGGGTCTGAATGATCGATGCGTCGGCGCGGTTCTTGAGGTCAACCACTTCACGGCGCTTCTTGTCCTCATCGGCGTGCAGCTCGGCATCGCGCTTCATGCGCTCGATCTCTTCCTTGTTCAGGCCGCCGGAGTTGGTGATCTTGATGTCGGCCTTCTTGCCGGTGCCCTTGTCGGTCGCGGTGACGGTGAGAATGCCGTTGGCGTCGATGGCAAACTCCACCTCGATCTGTGGCAGGCCGCGCGGCGCCGGGGCCAAGCCCGTGAGCTCGAACTGCCCGAGCGTTCGATTGTCCTTGGCAAACTCACGCTCGCCTTGCATCACATGAATCTGCACGCTGGTCTGGTTGTCGCTCGCGGTGGAGAAGACTTCCTTCTTGCTGCTGGGAATCGTGGTGTTCTTCTCGATGAGCTTGGTCATCACGCCGCCGAGGGTCTCAACACCAAGCGAGAGCGGCGTAACGTCCAACAGCAGGATGTTCTTGACATCGCCCGCGAGCACGCCACCTTGGATAGCTGCGCCAATAGCCACAACCTCGTCCGGGTTGACACTCTTGTTGGGCTCCTTACCGAAGAGCTCCTTGGCGATCTGCTGCGCCTTGGGCATGCGCGTCGAGCCGCCGACAAGCACGACTTCGTCGATCTTGCTGGTATCGAGCTTCGCGTCCTTGAGCGCCTGCAGGCAGGGCTGCTTGAGCCGCTCGAACAGGTCGCTCGTCAGTGCCTCAAACTTGCTGCGGGTGATGCTCACCTGCATGTGCTTCGGGCCGGTCTGGTCCGCAGTGATGAAGGGCAGATTGACGGTCGTCTCCTGCATGGTGGAGAGCTCGACCTTCGCCTTCTCAGCGGCTTCCTTCAATCGCTGGAGCGCCATCGGGTCCTTGCGGATGTCGATGCCTTCCTTCTTGCGGAACTCCTCTGCAATGAAGTCGATGAGCTTCTGGTCCCAGTCGTCACCGCCCAGGTGGGTATCACCGTTGGTCGCCAGCACCTCAAAGACACCGTCGCCGATGTCGAGGATGGAAACGTCGAACGTGCCGCCGCCGAGGTCGAACACCGCGATCTTCTCGTTCTTCTTTTTGTCAAGCCCATACGCCAGCGCGGCCGCCGTGGGCTCGTTGATGATGCGCTCGACTTTGAGGCCAGCGATCTCGCCGGCATCCTTGGTCGCCTGACGCTGCGCATCATTGAAATACGCGGGAACGGTGATGACGGCGCGATCGACCTTCTCACCGAGGTAATCTTCGGCAGTCTTCTTCAGGTCCTGCAAGATGAAGGCGGAAATCTGCTGCGGAGTGAACTCGCCCTGGTTCACCTTGACCTTGACAAACTCGTTGCCGTTGCCGGTGAGCGTGTACGGAACCTTGCTCTCTTCATTGCCCGCCTTGCCGTACCCGGACTCGCTTCCACCGGATACTTCGGAGCGACGCCGACCCATGAAGCGCTTGATGGAATACACCGTGTTCTTCGGGTTCGTCACCTGCTGGTGCTTGGCCGGCTGGCCGATGAGACGCTCACCCTTGTCGGTAAATCCCACCACCGAGGGGGTCGTGCGGCTGCCGGAAGAGTTAATGAGCACCTTGGGTGCTCCACCTTCCATCACAGAGACACACGAGTTGGTCGTTCCCAGGTCGATTCCAATGATCTTGCTCATAGTCGTCTCCCAATCTGTCAGAGCCGAGCCGCGTAAGCCGCCGGTCTCAATAGGTTCACGAGGTTCAAGGACGTTCAATGTACGTACGGGCAGCGATCCACCCGGACAGTGTGAGTAAGGCAAGCTGAATGCCAGTTACGACCGAGCATAGACAGGGCGTTTTTTGCGTCTGATTCCGCCACACGCTCACGGAGGCACCAAATTCCACGTGATCCCTGCCGAACTGGCAGGAGATAGAGCCCGGACTGAAAGTCGCCATTTCAGGTGGTTTTCGTCCCGTATTCGCTGCGCCCGGAGTTGCCCGGGTCTTCAGAACACATCCGCCGGATACTCCTCTTCAAACGGTCGAATCTGTTCGACCTCGATCCCATCGGGGAGCGCATCCAGAAAGAGCCGCCCATACCGAGCCGTCACGATGCGCGGGTCCAGCACAACCACCTGGCCGCGGTCGGTCTTGCTGCGGATGAGTCGTCCGAAGCCCTGCTTGAACCGGATGATGGCACGTGGCAATGAATCCTGCATGAATGGGTTGCCGCCGGTGAGCTCGATGCGCTCGTTGCGGGCCTGCACGAGCGGGCGATCCGGCGGCTCGAAGGGAAGTCGCGTGATGATGACGTTGCGAAGCCGCTCACCGCGGACGTCCACGCCCTGCCAGAAACTGGCCGCGCCGAAGAGCACGCCGTTGTGCTCCTGCATGAATCGCCGCAGCATCTGCTGGCGCGAGCCGTCGCGCCCGTGTACCAGCAGCGGCCAGCGCCGCTTGACAAGCGTCGCGCTCAGGCGATCCGCGCAGGCGTGCATGGTTGCGAACGAGGTGAAGAGCACGAACGCGCCGCCGTCGGTTGCTTCGAGATGATGCAGGATGCGCTGTGCAAGCCCGTCGGTGAAACTCGGGCCTTGCCGCATCTGGCCCGGACCCAGACGCTTGGGGTCAGGAACCGTGAGATCGACGATCACCTTCGCCTGCTTGCGATAGTCGAAGGGGGAACCGAGTTGGAGCGTGGCCGCGCCATCCGCGCCGAGGTTCTTCATCGCGTGCGCGAACGCGGCATCCGGGCGTGCGTTGTTGCGCGGGCCATCGTCGATGTGCTTGCTGGTGCGGGTGGCCAGCGTAGCGCTGGTCAGGATGATGCCCAGCCGCTTTGGTTCATTGGATTTCGTGGCGTTTGCGGCGGGCGGCACCGGCGTGGGAGCGGCGGTGATGGGGGCGAAGGGTGCCGCATCTTCCTCGTCGTCTCCGCCCTCATCAACTTTCACAACAGTTACTTCCGCGCCAGCATCAAACAGATATTTCCGCAGGAGTGCGGCGACCTCAATGGGAGCACACGCCAACGTCACCCGCGGCCCGAACCTTCGTCGCATCGTCGGGCCCATCTCCGGCGCATCGTGCTCATCGTCATCGCCACTCCCGGCCGCGCTGCCCTGCCCGGGGGCCGCGCCGCGCTTTTCACCTTCCACTTCGATCCAGAACGCATATGAAGAATGCCCGGACTCATCCGCCCCGAGCGTCTGCGTGATCATCGCGTCGCAGCAGTCGGCGATTTCGCTGGCCCGCTTGGCGAACGCGCCCAGCTCGAACCGCTCGTTCTCATCTTCCATCCCATCACGGATGCGCCGCAGGGCAAGGGCGAGTTCCTTCATCGCTGGCGTGAGCGGATTGTCCACCACATCCGGCCGACGCACTCGCCCGCTGCCATCCTTGCTTTGCCGCCAGATGTTCAGCAGGTCTTCAAAGAACTGTTGACACGCGTTCTCCGCCTGCTGCACCAGCGTGAGGGCACGATCCACCGCGCCGGTGTTGCTCAGTTGCAGCGATCGCTCCAGCAGATACCCCTTGCGCCGGCGCGGCGCGTACAGCGTCCGCAGCAATCGCATCACTCGCGGCATCGAAATGGACAGGCCGAAGTGCTCACTCGCCGCATCCTCCAGCCCATGCGCCTCATCAAAGATCACATGGTCGTAGTTGGGCAGAATCGCCTTGATCTGCGTTGCCGCCGGCTTCTTGCCCTTGGAGTTGGGTGGCACTGGCAGTGGGGGGGTGCTGCCAGTGATGTTGGAACCGGAGTCCTCGTCAACCCCTGATCCCTCACTGCCAATCCCATGCCGAGATCGCAGTGCGAGATCAGCGAAGAAGAGCGCATGATTGCACACAATCAGATTCGCCTTCTCCAGTTCCCGGCGCGCACTCTGGTAGAAACACTTCTGATACGTCGAGCATTTCCGCCCCATGCAGTTGTCCGAGTCCGAGCGTACATGGTCCCACACATCCGGTCGGTGCAGCACCGGCAGTGAACTCAGCGTTCCATCCGGCGTCTCCTTCGCCCAGTCCTGGATCGCGTGCAGCGAGAGGATGGACTCCGTATCCGGCAGCACGCCCTCGCGCATCGAAGCCCGCCCCAGCCGCCGAATCGACATGTAGTTCCCACGCCCCTTCGCCAGCACCGGCAGCAGCGCAGGCATCTTCGGCTTCTCCCCCTCTTTCTTTTCTCCGTCACTTCCCAACTTCGTCACTTCGTCACTGCGCGGCCCATCCCATTCCGCCAGCGTCTCCTCCAGCAGCGGAATGTCCTTGATGAACAGCTGCTCCTGCAGCGCGATGGTTGAGGTCGCGATGACGACCTTCTCGCCGCGCCGGATGCAACGCAGGATCGCGGGTACCAAATACGCAAAGCTCTTGCCGACGCCTGTGCCCGCCTCCACCAGCAGTCGCCCACGGTTCTCCAGCGTCCGGGCGACCTCCTCGGCCATCCGCGTCTGCTCGGGGCGAGATTCGTACGCACCACCACCCGGCAGCTCACGCATCCGGGCCGCGATCGGGCCATTCTCACCAAGAAGTTCGCAGACCGTCAGGGGCACATCGGGATCATACGGAGCGATTCCGCCACCCCATCCTCATCCCGAACGCTTTTTGCAACCCGGCCCCGACGAGCCGCTATCCCCAAGTGCCATGGCCATCTTCTTCACCACCGATGACCAGCCCTGCTGCAAGTTCTGCGGCCAGCAGCTCCCGGGCTACGCCGAAAGCGGCCACTGCCCGCACTGCGGCAAGTGGTTTTCGAGTGACCATGCGTACATCGCTCCCAGTCGCACGAGAGCGATTGCGCTGCTTATGCGTTCCACCCCAGCCATGTTCAACCAGATGTCCGGAGTCTGGCCAGGTGTGGCGACGACGTTTCTGATTGTCATCAATACCGGGATTTTGGTGATCATCGGACGCATGGCGATCAAGGCCTTTTACCACTCCACCGGCGGACCGTGGTAAGTGGCACGGGCTTACTAGCCCGTGTTCGGGCCGCCGCGGCCCGAATGTCTTGGTTGTTCCATAAATACCCATGGTTCATGCCAGTCGCTTCTGCTGTGGCAATGTGATCGGTATGGCGGGCTCGCGTCGACACTGCAAAACACCGGCTGGAAAGCCCGTGCCACTCGACCGGCGGCTTACGCCGCTCGGCTCTGATGGTTACTTCCGCGCCACGCCCAGCGGCACCCGCGACGGCTCCCCATCCCGACGCGGATACACCTTCGGCGTACGCGTTGTCTTTTCCAGCAAAACCAGCTTGCCCGTGGGTGTTTCCAGCGTCTCGACATGGCGGACGCCGATCAGCCCGAACGCCTTGGCGCTCTCTTCTACTTCCTGCGGAGCTTTCGCACCCTTCACGGCCACGACCACTCCGTGCGGCCGCACCAGCGGCCCGCAGAGTTCCACGACAATCGCCAAGTGACCCAGGGCGCGGGCAATCGCGGCGTCGTACTTCTCACGGTGCATCTTGTGGTCCTGCCCGATCTCCTCAGCCCGCGCCTGGAGCACCCGCGCGTTCTTCAGCCCAAGCTCCTGAATGGCCCGGTTCAGAAACTCAACCTTGCGCCCCGTCGCCTCGATCATTGTGAATCGCACATCCGGCATCACGATCGCCAGCGGAATCGCCGGTACGCCGCCACCAGAGCCGACATCGATCACTGATAGGATGGAAGTGGGGGGGTTGTCCGGCCCCGCCGCTTCCGCTCGCGCCCTGATCGTCTCCTCCGCGGTCGCCAGACTCATCAGCGGCCCAACCAGCGTGAGCGCATCCAGAATGTGCTTGGTCCAGGCCTGCTCCGGATCGGTGATCGCCGTGAGGTTCGTGACCTTGTTCGTCTCCAGCATCAGATGCAGGAAGCGCCCGAGCCGCTCGACATCCCCCGGCTCAAACTCCACCCCCACCTGCCGCACACGCTCCACGAAGTCGCTCGGCGGAACCAGCCCAGTCTTTGCATCATCTGTCATTGCGGCCATGCTACGTCCGGCTCCTCCAACAACCAGCCCACCGCCATTTCGGTTGGGCAAATGCCCAAGATGTGCATCTATCCCCATAATGGGGCATAATACATATACCGAACGAAAATGAAACTTGCTAACTCTCTTCCTACCCTGCTCCCCCGAACCCGCGGCCATCGCCGCCCATTTGCACCCGGAGCCAGCCATGCTCGGAAAGGTCTTCAAGGCGTATGACATTCGCGGCACCTACCCGGACCCTCTTGACGAAAAGATGGCCTGGCAGATCGGCTTCGGCGTCTCCAAGTTTCTCCTGGCGGATGCCGCACACGCGGGCGACACCAGCCCGATGATGCACAACATCGTCGTCGGTCGCGACATGCGCAAGAGTTCTCCCTCGCTGACCAAGGCGCTGATCCAGGGGATCAACGATCAGGGTGGTCATGTTGTGGACGTCGGGCTGGTGGACACCAGCTTTATCTACTTCGCCGTCAACCATTTGGACTGCGCTGGCGGTGTGATGTGTACGGCCAGCCACAACCCGCCGCAGTACAACGGGTTCAAAGTCTCCAAGCGCAAGGCGAAGCCCGTGGGTGAGACGACCGGTCTTGCGGAAGTGCGCAAGCACGCCGCGATGACAGACAAGACCACGACGACACACGCTGGCGGTCGCACCGAGCAGCGAAACTTGTGGGAGGCCTACGCGCGCCACGTGCGTCAGTTTCTCGATCTCTCCGATGAGTGGGACAAGCGTTCCAAGCTCAAGATCGTGATCGATGCCTCGAACGGCATGGCGGGGACGATGATCCCGATGGTCTTCGGCAAGAAGTCGCCGCTCGGGCCGGTGGCCGGGCTGGAGATCGTCGAACTGAACTTCGACAACTCCAAGGGCGAGTTCGTGCATGAGCCCAACCCGCTGGTGGCGAGCAATTTGCGCCAGCTTCAGGAGAAAGTTGTGGCCGTCGGCGCCGATTGCGGCTTCTGCTACGACGGCGACGCGGATCGCTGCGTCGTAGTGGATGAGCACGGCGGAATCGTGGGCTGCGATCATCTCACGGCCGTGCTCGCACCGCACTTTATCAAGAAGGCGGGTAAGGGCACGGCGGTGATCTACGATCTGCGATCCACCAAGGCCGTCGTCGAGGACATCGCCAAGGCCGGCGGGGTGCCGGTGCGCAGCCGCGTCGGCCATGTGTTCATGAAGGC
>JBKJOD010000216.1:0-2884 GCA_046593245.1 Phycisphaerales bacterium | reverse complement strand
CGTCGAGCGGCTCACCAGCGCGCTGTTCACTGCGAACAGCGGGTTCTCCGTTGTCGCCCCGATCAGCGTGATCAGCCCACGCTCCACATCCGCCAGCAAAACATCCTGCTGGCTCTTGCTGAACCTGTGGATCTCATCCAGAAACAGCGCGGTCCGCTTTCCATCCTCCCCGAGCCGCCGCTTGGCTTGCTCGATAATCTCGCGGATCCGCGCCACGCCCACACTGGCCGCGTTCTCGCTCTCAAAGTGCCGGTCCAGATGCCGCGCGATCACCTCAGCCAGCGTCGTCTTCCCTGTTCCCGGCGGCCCATACAGCAGGATGCTCGTCAGCCGGTCCGCCTGCAACATCCGCCGCAACAGCTTGCTCGGCCCGAGAATGTGGCTCTGCCCCGCGATCTCATCCAGCGTTCGCGGGCGCATCCGCACCGCGAGCGGCTCCACGCTCCGGGTCCGCTCATCGCGCTTGGTTTTCCAGAGGTCCGCCATCTGCAAAAAGGTTAGGGGCGTCGCTGGTCGCGACGCCCCTTGAAGGTGCTTTCAGTTGGACAATCCGAATCAGTTGCGGCGGCGACGCAGGCAGATCAGCCCGCCGATTCCGGCCAAAGCGACCGCACCGGGCGCGGGGATGATGACTTGGCTGAAGCTCTGACGGATGAACGAAGCACTCGCAGTGCCGCCGGTGCCATTGGCGAAGAACTTCACATCTTTGTTCACCTGGAACTTGGTGTACGACGCGGGCGAGAAGTCGCGGAAGTCCTGCAGGTTGGCGGTGGAGCCGCCGATCGCGGATGTCGCGAGGGTGGCAAGCAGGTTCTGGCCTGGGGGAGCGTTGAAATCAAACACGCTCTCATCCACGCGGGAGTACGAACCGGCACCCGTCGCGGAGCCGTTGAACACCAGCCCCACATCTTTCAGCCGATAGCCCTGCTGAAGGAACGCGGGCTGCACTTCCACGTTGTACAGAATGTTGAACTCGGACACCAACGTGTCTCCGGGAACCACGTCGCCGAAGCCACCGGTGATGTCAAAGCCGATCCCTTGCAGCGGATTGTTGGCGATGAAGCCCGTGATGAAGACATTGTTCACGGGGAACACAGTGGATGTGTACGACCCGAACGTGAACGTCTTGTCCCCGATGTTCACCTGACGATCGTTGGACGCGATGATCGACGCAAGAGATACGGAATCTCCGTTACCAAGAGTGATGGCACCCTGCGAAACAGACGCGACGCTTGCGGCCAGACCGATGGCCACAAAGAGAACAGAAGCTCGAGAGGTCATGAGGCCTCCAATGCAAACCAATATGTCGCGTCGGGTGAGAGACCGTCGCGGGATGTGAGGGCAGGCAAACGCTTCGGCGCTTGCAAGTCCGACCTTCCAGATCGGCTGAACTACCGTACTCCAAAGACCTTTCGTTGCCAGCAAACCAGGGCGAAAACCCGCACATTTCAGCGGTTTTCATGTGTTTTCGGGCGTCTTGGCCGCGGAGAAAATGACCGATAACATTTTCATGGACTTATAACAAATCATGAAGATAGCCCGAGAACTATTTCCCGGGCTATCTCTCGTTTTGTATATATCTGCCGATCACCGTTCCGCGAGGTTTCGCGGAAGGACTGTGAACCAAACGGCTCAGCGGCGACGACGCGCTGCGAGGAGCCCAGCCAAGCCCATCAGCGCGGCCCCGCCCGGCGACGGAATCTGGCTGAACGACTGACGCACGAACGACGCCGTGGCGGTGCCGCCCGTGGTGTTCGCGAAGAACTGCACATCCTTGTTCACTTCCAGCTTGGTGTAGCCGGGAGGACCAAAGACCTTGTGATCCTGCGTGGTGTTGGCCTGCGGATTGGATCCGAAGACCGCAACCGAAGACGTCGTCACCAGGTTCTGCCCCGGAACGCCGTTGAAGTTCAGGATCGACTCGTCCACGCGGGCGTATGAGCCCGGGCCCGTGGCGTTGCCGTTGAACGTCAGCTCGCTGTCCACGATGCGATACCCCTGGGCGATGAAGTCCGGGGTAATCTCAACCGTGTACCGCAAGTTGAACTCCGAAATCGTCGTGTCCCCCGGCATCACATCGCCGAAGCCGCCGAAGATGTCGAACCCGGTGCCTTGCAGGGGATTCGACGAAATGTACCCGCCAATCGAGACTTGCGAGGTCGGGAACGCGACCGACGTCCACGAGATAAACGTGAACAGCTTGTCGAAGACTCGAATTTGGTGATCGGGGTTATTGGCTCCGAGGATGACATCCAGAGGTCTGGTATCCCCGTTATTGAGCACAATGACGCCGTGGGCAGACGAGGCGAACGCGGCCAGACCGGCGACCGCGAGCGCACGAAGCGCGCAGGAACTCATGGTGTATCCTTGAACGACAACTGAGTGACGCGGAGTGAGAGCTACGCGTCACAAGAGAGAGAGAGAAAATCCAACGACGGTACAAAGAACGACATCCCTGCCATTCGTTCCTATTCTCACGTGGAACTCACGCTGGTGCTAGGGGATTATACCACATTTACCTCAAATAAATTCACTGCCGCCACCTGAATTGGTGGGTATGTTGCCCTAAACAAACCTACTTGTCTGTTTTTAGCGACTAACTGAAGTGCCGCACACCGACCCTGTTGGCGTACGGTTTTTGTTTAATTGCTCTCACTAAAAGAACAGGAGCAGCACTCGGGTGCTGCTCCTGGTTCGATTCACTGGGATGAGAGGTGGGCCATGCCCAGAACATTCTGCTCAGCGCCGGCGGCGGAGCATCAGCAGTCCCGCAATCCCACACAGAGCCGTGCCGCCCGGAGTCGGAACTTGGCTGAACGCCTGACGGACGAATGAGGCCGTCGCCGTGCTGTTCGGGCCGACCGCAAAGAACTGAATGTCCTTG
>JBKJOD010000251.1:0-3362 GCA_046593245.1 Phycisphaerales bacterium | reverse complement strand
CGCGGTAGTCTTGCAGGGCGGTGACGGTCCAGCCGGAGGAGGTGGGGGGGGACGCGGCGGCTAGGGTGGCCGGCCGGGGGCTGACGCCCCTCGGCTCTGAATGGCGGAGGGCGGCGATGGCGCGGGCGGCGGCGGATGCGCCGGTGGCGGTGGTGATCATGGGGATGCCGAGACGGATCGCGCTCGCGCGGATTTTTCCTTCGTCGGTTTTCCAGCCGGTTTTGGTGGGGGTGTTGATGATGAGCTGAATTTTTCCGTCGGCCATGAGATCGAGGACGTGGCCGCGGAGGCCGGTGGCGATTTTGGGGAGGATGGTGCAGGGAACTCCGCTGGCGCGGAGATGCTCACCGGTGCCCTGCGAGGCGAAGATGGTGAATCCGAGGGCCTGGAGCTGGCGCGCGGCGGAGTGGACTTTCTTGCGGTCGGCCTCACGAACGGAGAGGAAGACGTTGCCGCCGGTGGGGAGGGAGGCACCGGAGGAGATTTGCGATTTGGCGAAGGCGATCTCGAAGGAGGTGGCCGCGCCCATGACCTCGCCGGTGGAACGCATCTCGGGGCCAAGGACGACATCGACGCCGGGGAACTTGCTGAAGGGGAAGACGACTTCCTTGACGGAGAAGTAGGGGAGGAGAGACTTGCCGTTTTTGGTGGCGACTTCTACGGCACCGAGCTGGGCGAGGGACTTGCCCATCATGACCTTGGCGGCGATGCGGGCCCAGGGCATTTGAGTTGCTTTGGCGACGAAGGGAATCGTGCGGCTGGCGCGCGGGTTCACTTCGAGGACGAAGATCTGGTCATCCTTGATGGCGAGCTGGGCGTTCATGAGGCCGTTGATCTTGAGGGCCTTGGCGAGGGCGCGGCCCATGTCCTCGATGCGGGCGATCATGGACTCGGAGAGGGAGTAGGGAGGGATGGAGCAGCAGGAGTCGCCGGAGTGGATGCCGGCTTCTTCGATGTGTTCCATGACGCCGGCGATGAGGGCTTGCGGCGGAGTGGACGAGGAGTGCGAGGAGGAGTGGAAGTCGGCGATGACATCGACATCGACCTCGGTGGCATCAGAGAGGAAGCGATCGATGAGGACGGGGGCGGATTCGAGGTCCGAGGCGGCGAGGCCGGTGGTCATGTAGTGGCGGAGGGCGCGCTCGTCGGAGCAGATTTCCATGCCGCGGCCGCCGAGGACATAGGAGGGGCGGACGAGGACGGGGTAGCCGATGCGGGAGGCGATCTCGACGGCCTGATCGGTGGAGCGGGCGATGCCGGAGGGGGGCTTGTGGAAGCCGAGTTCGGCGAGGAGTTTGTCGAAGCGGTTGCGATCCTCGGCGAGATCGATGGAGTCAAGCGAGGTGCCGATGATGGGGACGCCGGCCTGGACGAGGCCGTGGGCGAGATTGAGGGGGGTTTGGCCGCCGAACTGGACTATTGCGCCGTGGACACGTGGGCGACACCACGATTCCCAGCGACTCCGCGCCGCTTTGCCGGCATCATCCGGAAAGTAATCGGTGAAGAAATCGTACACGGTGGCTTGCGCTGGGCCCGAACCTACGAGTTTTCCGGAACGATCGAAGCGAAACTCCAATTGTTCGCCCGCGCGATCGAGGCCAAGGACGAAGTTGCCTTCTTCGCCGGGAACCTGAGACGTACCCACGGCGAGGAGGGCGACAGGGTTGGATGTCCACGTCGATCGAATTTGCGAGAGGGCGTCTCCCGAGAGCGTCGGACCCCAGCCGCTATCCGTGAGATTGCAGACCCTATCCAGAGACGCACCGTTCAGGCGTTCGATCACGTTGAGCGTGTCCTCAAGCGTCAGTGGCTCAAAGAACAGCAAATCACTCGTGTCGTAGTCGGTGGAGACGGTTTCGGGGTTGGAGTTGATCATCACCGATTCGAAGCCAAGCTCGTCGGCGGCGAAGGCGGCGTGGCAGCAGCAGTAGTCGAACTCGATGCCTTGGCCGATGCGGTTGGGGCCGCCGCCGATGATGATGACTTTGGGGGTGGAGGTGATGCGGATTTCGTCTTCGGGGGGGGAAGGGATCGAGGGATCGTGGGATCGAGGGATCGAGGGGTCGGAGCTTAATCCCTTGGTCCCTTGATCCCTTGATCCCTCGAAGCAGCCCCTCTCGTACGTGGAGTAGAAGTACGGCGTTACCGCCTCGAACTCGGCGGCGCAGGTGTCCACGAGTTTGTAGACGGGCTCGATGGATTGGCTCTTGCGATGGGCGCGGACTTTGAGGATGGTGTCGGGGTTGATGTTGCCGAGGTAGAGGTTGGCGAGCTGGGCATCGGAGTAGCCGAGGCGCTTGGCCTCGAAGAGAGTTTCGCGCGGGAGGGCTTCGAGGGTGGTGACGGCGAGGAGTTTGTCCTCAAACTCGACGAGGCGTGCGAGCTGGTCGATGAACCAAGGGTCGATGTTGGTGATCTCATGGATGCGCTGGGCGGTCCAGCCGAGCTTCATGGCATAGCGGATGTAGTAGAGGCGGGCCTGGCCGGGGACGGCGAGTTTTTTGGAGAGCTTCTCGTCGGGGATGGGCCATTCGAGGGCTTCGCCGTCGGCTGTGGTGACGCCTGTGAGTGCATTCTGTGGGTCTGATGATTTGGTTGCAGCACCACTGGCAGACGAGCTGCCAGTGCCACCCTTTGCAATCGCACGTTGCGCGACGAGCCACTTGTCGTTGCGATCCAGGCCGTAGCCGTAGCGCTTCACTTCCATCGAGCGGATGGCTTTCTGGAAGCTCTCGGCGAAGGTGCGGCCGATGGCCATGGCTTCGCCGACGCTCTTCATTTGCGTCGTGAGCGTCTCGTCGGCCTCGGGAAACTTCTCGAAGGTGAAGCGGGGGATCTTGGTGACGACGTAGTCGATGGCGGGTTCGAAGCACGCGCTGGTGGTGCCGGTGATGTCGTTGCGCAGCTCATCGAGCGTGTAGCCGATGGCGAGCTTGGCGGCGATCTTGGCGATGGGGAAGCCGGTGGCCTTGGAGGCGAGGGCGGAAGAGCGGGAGACGCGGGGGTTCATCTCCACGACGACCATGTGGAACTTGCCGTCCTTGGGCTTGGGATCGACGGCGAACTGAACGTTGGAGCCGCCGGTTTCAACGCCGACAGCGCGCATGATGGCGAGCGATGCATCGCGCATCGCCTGATATTCCTTGTCGGTGAGCGTGAGGATCGGGGCGACGGTGATGGAGTCGCCGGTGTGGACGCCCATGGGATCGATGTTCTCGATGCCGCAGACGATGATGCAGTTGTCCTTCTTGTCGCGGACGACCTCGAGTTCGTATTCCTTCCAGCCGAGGACGGACTGGTCGATCTGCACTTGACCGATCATTGAGGCACGCATGCCACGCTGGCAGATCTCGTCGAACTCT
>JBKJOD010000188.1:0-3474 GCA_046593245.1 Phycisphaerales bacterium | reverse complement strand
CTGCGGCGGCACAGAGCTCGCGTGCAACGACGATGCGCCCAGCGCCTCGCTCACTTGCGGAGCGAGCGATGCAAGTGCCCTCCGCGACTCCAAAATTGATCTCGTGCTGACTTCCGGACAGACAGTGCTGATTCGCGTCTCCAAGTTCAGTAGCGTCCCCGCCGGTGCATTCCGGCTCAACGTCTCCTACTCCGCCCTGCACGACACCTGCGGTGCGGCGCAGCTCATCACGCCCCAAGTGGCGACGGCTTTCAATACCACCTGCATGACCTCGGACGGATTCACCCAGGCCGGATGCATCACGCCGGTGCGAGACATGTGGTTCTACTTCTTCGCACCATCCACAGGCCCGATGCGCATCCAGACCTGCGGCTCCACCTTCGATACCGTGATCCTGATCTACGACAACGCCTGCCCCTTCGGCGCCAACAGTCCTGCGATGATCGCCTGCAACGATGACGCCTGCGGCTTCCAGAGCATCGTCAACTTCCAGGCCCTGCAGGGGCACGATTATGGCATCCGCGTCGGCGGCTTCTTCGCCGCCTCGTACGGAGCGGGCACAATCCAAATCCTCTGCCCGGCGGACTTCAACCGCGATGGGACCATCAACGTGCAGGATATCTTTGATTTCCTCAGCGCCTGGTTCGCGGGCAGCCCCGCCGCCAACATCAACGGCGTCAACGGGCTCGGCGTGCAGGATATCTTTGACTTCTTGAGCCTGTGGTTCGCGGGCTGCTAAACACGCACATTGGCTCGCTCACTTCAGCGGCCATCACAACGTCTCTTTCCCCCGCCGCGTCCGGAACTTCCGGACGCGGCGTTTTTATTCCGCCGCCCCGGCTCCATGTCCCATGAACTTCTCTGTGCTGATCCAAGATCATCGATCCTTGCTCGACGGCGTGTGAAAATGGGCAAGCAAGCCGCGAGATCGAGCCGAGTGTTGTTCTCAGATTGCAGACTGGGAACCGAACGGATACGGTGTGCGAAGGAGCTATGCGGCCATTCCGGCCGTTCGAGCCTGGAGAAATAGTCATGCTGCGTGCCGCCCCTTCCATGTCCGTGGTTGCCTCTATCGTTGTCGCCTGTGGTCTTGCCGGATCGCTCAGTGCACTGCGAGCGTCCGCCGAGCCGGTGCAGTCGGTGCTGGTGATTGGCCCGGCCGCGCCAGCGGCGACGCAGTCAGCGATTCCCGGAGCCATTCCGGGTGGCGCAGGTGCGGTGACCGATCCGCGCTTCACAAACTTCAACAACAAGATCTATCGCAGTCCGACGACCAACCTCTGGGTTGTGGTGGCAACGACCAATCTGACGCCAGCAACTGCGGATCAGGTGCTGGTGATCGGTCGCGGGCTCTCCATCATCGGCGGGGCGGTCGCGGCGCGGGAAGGAATCACAACAACAAGCGCGGCGGGCGTCGGCGACGTGCTGAACTTCAGCCGTCTGGATGTGCCACGAATCAACGATGCGGGTCAGTGGGCGATGGCCTATCGGCCCGCGCTGGGTGATGGCGGGTTTGCTGCGACGGCCGCAGATGAGCGGCTAGTGAGGTGGAATGGAACAACGCTGGACACACTTTTCAAGGCAGGCGCAACCGTGCCATCCATCCCCGCGTCCATCTTCGGCGGGAGCTTTACGGGCGCAACGATCATCAACGCGGATTCGGACAATGTCGGATTTCAGGCAACCGTGGCCACAACGGGCACCAACGACCAGGTGTTCACCGCAAATGGATCGACCGCGCTGGTGAACATTGGTATCGATGTGCCCACCGGCCAAGCGGGCGGCGCGACGAGCACGTGGACGGATGTGGAGAGCGGCGGCTTCACCCAGAGCGGCGACGGAAGCCACTGGCTGGCGCTTGGCACCATCGGCGCAGATGCGCTGGTCAATCGCGTCGTTGTCGTGGACGGCGCGGTGCGGGTGCAGAAGGGAAGTGTGATCGCGGGTTCGATCTTCACCTCGCCGGTGAACACCGTGACGACCGCGATCATGGAGTCCAACGGTGACTGGTTCGCCATCGGTACCAATGCCGACGGCGCTGGTTGGGCCGTGCGCAACGGTGCCGTCATCGCCCGCATCGGTCAGCCCATCACGCCCGGCGCCAGCGAGACCTGGGAATCTTTCCGAGATGTCAAGGGCAACAACGCGGGCAACTATATCATCAGCGGCAACACCAACGCCGCGACGTTGACCGACGATGTGCTGGTGCTCAACGGCCGGCGTGTCATCGCCCGCGAGAGTGACCCGGTCGACCTGCTCGCCGATGGCACATTCAGTGGCAGCTTGTACGTCCACCTCATCCAGAACAACGACACGCTGAACAACGACGGCTATTACTACTTCGCAACCCGCCTCAAGAGCAGCCCCACGGCCACCGCGGGCGCGGGCGGGAGCAACAACTCCTCGTTCCTCCGCGTGCTCGCCTGTCCCGCGGACTACAACGGCTCGGGAACCGTGAACGTGCAGGACATCTTTGATTTCCTGAGCGGCTGGTTCGCAGGGGATATTCGCGCAGACTTCAATGGTTCGGGCGTCATCAACGTGCAGGACATCTTCGACTTCCTCGCTGGTTGGTTCAGCGGGTGTTGATCAGAGCCGCGGGGCGTGAGCCCCCGGTCTTCGGTATTGAGACACACGCCGACGCGCCCTGTTCGCGGTCGGCGTGTTCCATTTGCTTCTTCATTGCATCCACCCGGCGGGGTACGCCGCTCGGCTCTGAGCTTTAGTGCACGCCGACGCTGGCGAGCCAGCGTTCCGCGTCCAGCGCGGCCTGGCAGCCCATACCCGCCGCGGTCACGGCCTGGCGGTACACGCTATCGGAGACATCGCCCGCGCCAAAGACGCCGGGGAGATTGGTCTGGCTGGAACGCGTGGGGAGCAGCAAGTAGCCCTTGTCGTCAAACTCCAGCCCGGTGCCCTGAAGAAACCGCGTGGCGGGCGTGTGACCGATGGCGACGAACAGTCCGCCGACCTCCAGACGTGATCGCTCTTTGGTGATGGTGTCCTCGAGCATCACCGCTTGAATGTGATTCTCGCCGATGACATCGACAACAACCTTGTTCCAGAGCACCTTGGCGTTCGGACGAGAGAGGAATCGCTCCTGCATGATCTTGCTGGCGCGGAAGGAGTCGCGCCGGTGGATGATGTACACAGTTGAGCCGAACTTGGTGAGATAGCTCGCCTCTTCCATGGCGGTGTCGCCGCCACCGACGACGGCGAGGGGCTTGTCGCGAAAGGCCGGGAGCGCACCATCGCAGACAGCGCACGCGGAGACGCCGCCACCGGCGCGGGCGAGTCGCATCTCGTTTTCAAGACCGATCCAGTTGGCCACTGCGCCGGTCGCGATGATTACGGCGTGGGCGTGAACGACCTGACCCTCGGATGTGTGCAAGGTATGCGGTGTCTTTTCGGGATGCGCAGAGAACTCGCACTTGACGATGTCATCCATGATGACAGCCGTGCCAAACCGCTCGG
>JBKJOD010000255.1:0-8131 GCA_046593245.1 Phycisphaerales bacterium | reverse complement strand
GACATCAAGGAAGTTCTCGCCGATCTCGAAGTACTTGCTCACCACATCCAGCCCCGGGGAGGCGACCACGCCGACGACCTTGAACTCATAGGACTTGCCATCCAGCGAGAGTTTCAGCGTGTCGCCGACTCCCACGCCGCGCGCGACGCGGAACTCCTTGGCCACCAGCACCGCGCCTCCCTTGCGAAGCTCTTCGATGCCCGTGGCTTTGTCCCCCTCCAGCCACTGGATGTTGGCCATCTGCAGGAAGTCGTCGGGATCGAAGGCGATGAACGTGGTGGAGGTGTTGTCCAGCGCCTTGAAGCCGAAGGCGTCGGTCTTGAAAGACTGTACGGTGATCGGCGTGGTCTTGGCCACAAACGGCAACGCGGCGATCTTCTTCTGCGTCTTCTCGCTGATGTTCAGCCCAGCCGCGAACGCATCGGGAAACTTGAACCCGCTGAGCACATCCCGATCGATCGCGCGGCCGTTTGTCCACAGAGAGACCAGCAGCGCGAGCCCGAGCATCATCGCGCCGGCCGTGAAGCCGAAGCGATACGGCGTGGCCCGAACGCTTCGTACCAGCAGCCCCGAGGGAATCCGCAGCACCAGCGAGAGCAGCGGCCCCAGCACAAGGTTGATCAGCCAGACCACCGGCACGGAGATCAGGAAGTATCCGGCAAAGATCGCGGGCAACCCGGTGGTAAGGTCGGTAATGAGCAGGGTATCCGGATTCTTGATGAGCACGAACATGATCGCGTGAACGCCCGCGAGCGCGAGGCCCGCGACGCCACAGAGCAGGATGCCGCGGAGCTTCGCGGGCTTGCTGCGAGCCGCCAGCGCGTCCAGCGGCGAGGTTCGAGCTGCCTTCCATGCGGGCAGCAGCGATCCGAAAAGCCCAGCCAGCACCGCCGCGGCCACACCGAGCGTCACGCCAACTGTGTTGAAGGTGAACCCCGCGGGAAAGTGGTCCCTGAAGTAGTTGACGAGTATCCACGCGCCCAGTGTGCCCGCCGGAATGCCCACCGCTGCGCCGAGCGAGCCGACGATGATGCCCATCACGATCTGGCTCTCGGCCATCTGCGATTTGGTGCCGCCGATGCAGCGGAGCATCGCCAGTTCGCGGATGCGCTCCGTGACGTTGGTCGTGAGGCCCGTCATGATGATGAAGCCGGCGCTGAGCATGGCGATCGCGCTGGCGACCGTCAACCCGATGCGTCCGGTGCGCTGGCTCTGATCCAGACCCGAAGATATCTTCGCGCTGGTACGCACCACGACGCCGTCGCCCAGATCGTTCTTGTGCTGCTGCGCGACTTTCTCCGCGTCCCGGCTGTCTGTCAGTACGACATCGAGTTCCTTGATGGTCCCCGGCTTCTCCAGGATCACCCCCATCTGCTCCAGCGTCACCTGCGATTCCGGGCGCGTTACAACGCCCATCCCGATGCCGGGCTGGCGCATGATGCCGACGATCTTCAGCGTGATCGGGTCTCCCCAGCGCGAGACGATGACCTGCTCGCCAACCTTGGCCGCCATCTCTTTGGCGGCGTGCACATCGATGACGATCTCGCCCATCGCGCTGGCGCGGCGTCCCTCTACGATCTCAGTCGCCCGCACCTGCGCATCCAGCACCGGGTCCACGCCGCTGCCGACGGTGGCGCATTCGGTTCCCTCGGGCGGAATCTTGATGATGATCGGCCCCTGCGCTCGCGGCACGACGACCTTTACCTCAGACCACGCCCGCACTTTCGCCAGCACTTCCGGGGTCAGCGCATCCTTTCCGGTGCGCGAGATGCGCAGGTCCGCCGCGCCGACGGTCGCATCGATGCGTTGCTTCAGCCCGCTGTGCATCGACGCCATCGCGCACGCCACAGTCGCGATCAGCGCGCTGGAGAGCGCGACCGACGCCACGAGCAGCATCGAGCGGCTACGCCGCCCGGACAAGCTGTTGATAGCGAGACGCCACGCCGGCCGCATCGAGCCCCTCCGTTTGAATCTTCCCGAAGAACACCCCATCCCGCAACACAAAGATCGCCTCGCAGTTGGCCGCAGCGGCGGGCTCGTGCGTCACCATCAGCACCGTCATCTCATGCTGTCGCGCCAGTTCCTTCAGAAGCGTCCACAGCTTCGCGCTCGATGCGCTGTCCAAGGCACCAGTCGGTTCATCCGCCAGTAGCACCTTGGGTGAGTACAGCAGAGACCGCGCAATCGCCACGCGCTGTTGCTCTCCCCCGCTGAGGGCATCGGGCCGGTGCCCGGCACGCTCGGCAACGCCCAGTTTCTCCAGCAGTTCCATGCTCCGCTTGCTCAGGAACGCCGCGTCATCTCCGGCGAGCATCCCCGGCAGCTCGACGTTTTCTTTCGCGGTCAGCGTCGGAATCAGGTTGAACTGCTGGAAGACGATGCCGATCTGTTTGCGTCGAAAAAGCGTGAGCGACTTCTCGTCCATCGCGTGCAGCGCGTTCCCGCTGACATGGACCTCGCCCACATCCGGCTTGTCCAGCCCGCCCAGCAGGTGCAGCAACGTGGACTTCCCGCTCCCGGATTGCCCCATGATCGCAAAGAACCCCGGCCCGTCCACCGTCAGGTCCACGCCGCGGAGCGCCTGCACCTCGCGCTCATGCAGGTGGTACGCCTTGTGAACGTTGATGCATCGAATCATCGTGAAACTGTACTTCCCCTTCCCTGCCCATCACACTTCCGACATCGCACATCGCACGTTCTTAGTGGTACTGCTTCTCGTACGCCGCCGCGTCCATCAACTTGGTCATCCCGTCCGTGTTGGAAACTTTGATCTTCACCAGCCACCCTTTGCCATAGGGGTCGGAGTTCAGCAGTGAGGGATCGTCCACAACGGCCTTGTTCACTTCCGCGATCTCGCCCTCAACGGCCGAGTAGATGTCCGAAGTGGTCTTGACGCTCTCGACCTCGCCGACCGCGCTGCCCGCCTTGAACTTGAACCCGGCGGGCTTCATTTCCACGTACGTCACGTCCGTGAGTTGATCGACGGCGAACTGCGTGACGCCCAGGGTGACAACGCCCCCTTCGAGCTTGTGCCACTCGTGCGATTCCGAATACTTCCGATCGGCGGGAACGGCCATGCGAGGGTCTCCTGATCCTGAACTGGGGTCGCCAGATGCTATCCGCCGCGCCGACGGAAGTGGGAGGTGCATTTTCTCCACTTCCTGCGCGCAACATCATCTATTCGACATCGCACATCCGACATCCCGCCTACATTCACGCCCGTACATGCTCCTCACTCTCACCGCCAATGCTCTTCGTGCGCGCATCGTCGCCCCGGGCCGCAAACCTGCGGCGCGATCCCGCGCTTCCGAAGCCGCGTCTCCAGAGGGGTCGCTGCAGATTACTGATCTGCCCCGCTTCGCCCGCGAGGACCTTGGCCTGTTCGGGCTGAACCTCTCCACCAACCTGCTCATCGGGGCGGACCTCAAACGCATCGACTCCATCCGCGACGCGGCCGACAAAAGCTCCTGCCCCGTCCTCACGCTCGTGGAGTCCGAAACCCAGCCGATGGGCACCACCGACGACGCTCTTGGTGATGCTGCGATTGCCCGCGCCCACCGCGTGGTGCAGGCCGCGCACCGGCTCGGGTGCAGCTCCGTCGGGCTGGCAGTTTCCTGCAAGGACAACGAGGACGAGATTGACTTCTGCATCGAGCGGCTGCGGCGCGTGCTGCAAGTCGCCGAGCGGCTGGAGGTCAACGTCCTGATCTGCCCCAGTGCAGGAATCACCGCCGAGCCGGAGCGGCTGACGGACCTCATCAAGAAAGTCGGCGGCTTCCGTATTGGAACTTTTCCAGACTTTGAGACGGCTTCCAAGGCCGCCGATCCTTTGGCCTACCTCAAACGAGTGACGCCGTACGCCTCCGCCGTCACCGCCGCGGCCATCCGCTTCAAAGCGGGCAAAAAGCCCGGCGAGTTTGTTCATGATCCCTACGACCTGCGGGCGTTTGCCAATGTCGTCAAGGCCGTCGGCTACACCGGAACCCTCGCCCTGGACGCCCGCGGCGATCAGGACCCGGTCGAGACCATCCGTAAGGCCAAAGCACTCCTAGAGTCTGTCATAGGCCCAGCTCTTGCGGAGGCCCCGGAGGCGGACGATGAACTCGTCGCTCCGGTTGATTCGGAACCCGAAGGCGAGGCATCCGATGACGATGGCGAGGAAGAATGACGCGCTCGGCCTGAAACGACCCGTGGTTGTTCATGTGCGTGAGCACGCTGATGCAGGCGATCGAAGTGGTGGGGGAAGCATGGGCGAGCGACTGATCATCACGATCGACGGCCCCGCGGGTACCGGCAAGTCCACCGTCGCCCGCGCTCTGGCCCACAAGCTCGGTCTGGATTTTCTCGACACGGGCGCGATGTACCGCGCCGCCGCCGCGATCGCGATTGAGACTGCTTCCGATCTTTCCGATCACGACCGCTTCGTGGGCGAAGTCGAGAAACGCGACCTGCACTTTGATTTCGATACCGATCCGCCCACGCTCCTCTGCTGCGGCGAATCCATCATGCACCGCCTGCGCGATTCGGATGTCACGAAACTCGTCTCCCCCATCGCCGGGATCGCCAAGCTGCGCCAGGAAATGGTGAAGAAGCAGCGACAGATCGCCATCGCCCATCCGCGATTGGTGACCGAGGGCCGCGATCAGGGATCCGTCGTGTTTCCCGATGCCGATGTGAAGTTCTACATGTTCGCCTCCGCCCGCGTCCGCGCCGAACGCCGCGCCGAGCAGCTCCGCTCCGGCGGCAAGCCCGCGGATGTAGACAAGCTCGAGAAGGAAATCTCCGAACGCGACCGCTCGGACTCCGAACGCACCGTCGGGCCCCTCACCAGCCCCGCCGATGCCGAGCGCATCGACACCTCCGACATGCCCTTCGATCACGTCGTTGATGCGCTCGAGGCCCATGTCAAGCGCGTGCTCGGTGCCCGCGATGCTTCCCGGCGCAACCTGCGCCCGCACAGGAGCGGCGCCCTCTGATGCTCGCCCGACTTCGCGCTCTTGATTCCCCGCAACCTGTCTGGCAGATCCTGTTCTACAGGTTCGGCTACTGGCTCCTCCTCTCATTCTTTGTGCTGTTCTACCGCGCCCGCTTCTTCGGTACCCGCAACATCCCGAACTCCGGCGGCCTGCTCATCATCGCCAATCATCAGTCCCACCTGGATCCGCCGCTCGTTGGCGTCGGCATTCGTCGCCGCAACATGGCCGCGATCGCGCGTGAGGGTCTCTTCAAGACTTTCCCCCTGGGCCTGATGCTCCGCGGCGTCGGCTGCATTCCGATCAAAGAAGAGTCCGGAGATGCCGGCGCGATGCGCACCGCGATCGAGCAACTCAAACGGGGCCGCGTCGTCGTTATCTTTCCCGAGGGCTCTCGCTCCAATGACGGCGCACTGGGCGAGTTCAAGCGCGGCGTCTGGCTCCTGATGATGCGCTCCGGCGTCCCCGTTCTCCCCGCCGCCGTCGAAGGGTGCTTCGATGCTTGGCCCCGCAGCCGCACCCTCCCGCATCTCTTCGGCCATCGTGTCGCCGTCAACTATGGTCAGCCCGTCCCGTTCGCCGAGCTCAAAGCCATGGGCTCCGAAAAGGGTTTGGCCCGTCTCGCGTTCGATGTCGAGTCTCTCCGGCTCGACCTCCGCGACCGCCTGCGCACCGCCACCCACGGCCGCCTCCCTCGCCCCGGCCCCGGCGACCATCTCCGGGGCACGGGCGTCCCGCCTGTGGTGTCATGACGCCGTGCTTTCCTCCGCCCCGGCTGGGGACGAGCCAATCGCACTGAAGGCACACGGGATGTACCCAGCTTCACGTACGTGAAACCTGGTCCTCATACCGCCCAATCAAGGGTGTATGCCCCGTTATCAGACCTTGATATTGTCACTCACTCCCCAGATCCGGCGGTATAGCCGGCTCAAGCGTTATGACTCCACCTCCGATTGCATCCGACAGCCCACAATGTCTGATTCGTCTCCAACGTTGATGTATCATCAATCTCGAGGCCCCCGCACAAAAACTCAAGATCTGAAGGCGTGATCAACGTGACACACCAAGACTCGAAATCCAACGCGGCATTGCCTCTTGATACCCCCGCGCCCCTCGCGATCAGGGTGGGCATTTTCCTCGGCCTGTGCGTCTTGGTCGCTGTCTCCGCGATCGTTGTGAAGGCCGCGGTCGGAAATGGAAATCTCACGCTGAGCTCCCTCGCTGGCGTGACCACCACGCCGGTCGCCAATACGTCTCCCGCCATTGATGCCATTGTTGAGTCGAGCACCGAGTCGAAGATGGAAACCGCTGCAACGCTTGCGGAAGTCCACGACCCGCTCGTCGAAGTGGCCGCCCCCGCGCCGGATCCCGCACCGGTGGTCGCCGCTCCAGTGGACACCACCAAGTACGCCCCGTCCACCGATATCCGCTACTTCAACGGGCGCGCCATCCGGCCCGCTCGCACCATTCGTATGACGGTGACTGCGTACTCCCCGGACGAGAAGTCCTGCGGCCCGGATGCTCGCGGCATCACCTCCAGCTTGCACCACGTCAAGACCAACGCGATGAAGCTGGTCGCCGCTGACTCCAAGGTGCTTCCCCTTGGCTCGATGATCACCGTTCCAGGTTATGACTCCGGCAACATCGTTCCGGTGCTGGATCGCGGCGGCGCGATCAAGGGCAACAAGCTCGATGTCCTCTTTCCCACCGACGCCGCGGCCCGCAAATGGGGCGTCAAAACGCTGAACGTGGTGGTCTGGGAATACGCGGACAACCTGCCCGCGGATGATTTTCGCGCGATCCGCGATTCCCGCAACTAAACCGCATTCGCATGACGTTCCCGCAGCCCCGCTCCTAGAGGGGCTCTTTTCATTCCCGCGAGGAATGGGTGCCGTGGTCGAGACACTCTGGGCTCAGCGACAATGTTGCAATCAAACCACGAAACGTGTGCCAAGCTACACATGCACTTCTCGCGTGCCTGCAACGATCGCCGCTGTCTCCTGTATCCCTAGTCATGCGGGAGAATCCACAACCCGACTCTATCACCTGCAGTTTCTGTGGCTATTCGCTCGCCGGTTTGCCCGATCTCCTCTGTCCTGAATGCGGCACACGCTACGAACCTCCTGCCCCGCCGTTACCACCGCTCACGTTTCTGGACCCTGTTGCTCGCGCTCACGTCGTCTGTTCGATCAACGCGATCCTCTGTACACTGGCAATGATTGTCGGTTCCGCCGGTGGGCGGAACCGTTGGACTCACTCGAAGTCAGTATTCAACTGGGGCTGGGACGCTGGTGGCACTTGTGGCGTGTTGCTCAACTTCGTACTTCTCTTCGCGTTGATCGCAATCTTTCCGCGACGATCGAATGCTTTCGATCTATTCGCGACAGTGCTCCTTTGTGTCATCAGTCTCTTGGTCGCCGCAGGTGCATCAATTCATTGAACCGCTTTCCTCCGCGTCCTTCGCGGTGAACTACTCTTAACTACATGCTCGCCTCCTCCGGACCCCGCCGCCCCCTCACTCCCGACGAGCTGATTCCTCCCGCGCTCTCCGCCGCGCTGGATCGCCTTGATCTCTCCACCCGCCGCATGTTCCCCGGCAAGTTGCAAGGTGAGCGTCGCTCCAAGGCCCGCGGCCGCTCCGTCGAGTTTGAGGACTTCCGTCCGTACGTCCCCGGTGATGATCTCCGCCACGTTGATTGGAACGTCTTCGCGCGGCTGGACAAGTTCTTCATCAAGATCTTTCAGGAAGAGCAGGACCTCGCCCTGACCATCGTGCTGGACTGCTCCCCAAGCATGGATGCAGGCACGCCCAGCAAGCTCCTTTTCGCGCAGCGCGTCGCCATGGCCCTCGGCTATCTCGGCCTCGTGAACAACAACCGGGTCGCCATCTGGCTCATCGGCGCTGGTCCAGCGGTGAAGCGCCTCCCTCCCATGCGCGGCCGCACCAGCGTGCAGCGCCTCGCCAACTTTCTCATCAACGAAACCTGGAGCGGTCAAACCCAGGGTGGCACTGACAGCTCGTCAGCCAGTGATGGTGCACCGTCAACAACCGCTTCTACAAACACCTTCACCAACGCGCTCCGCACCATCTCCGCCGCCCGCACCGGGCGCGGCATCATGATCCTTCTCTCCGACCTGCTCATTCCGGAGAGCTATCAA
>JBKJOD010000244.1:0-10498 GCA_046593245.1 Phycisphaerales bacterium | reverse complement strand
GCAGATCAACGAGAAGATCGGCCTCACCTTCAGCATGGTCCTCCGCACCATGCTCCGTCAGGCGCCCAACATCATCCTCGTCGGCGAAATCCGTGACCGTGAAGTGGGCGAGATCGCCATTCAGGCCGCACTAACCGGCCACCTGGTTTTCTCCACCCTGCACACCAACGACGCCCCGAGTGCAATCACCCGTCTGATCGACATGGGCATCAAGCCCTTCCTGGTTGCGTCGTCCATCCAGGCCATCATGGCCCAGCGCCTCATACGTGTGCTTTGCAAGGAGTGCAAGCAGATCGACGACGCTCCGGATCCCAAGTATCTCTCGCTCTGCGGCATGACCATGGAAGAGGCCATGGGCAAAACCATGAAGCCCGTCGGCTGCGAGAAATGCTCCAACACCGGCTTCCGAGGCCGTCAGGCAATCTTCGAGATGATGACCCTGAACTCGGAGATTCGCGAGATGGCCTTCAACCTTGCACCAATTGACCACATCCGCAAGGCAGCGATTGCCAACGGCATGCGTCCCCTGGTTACTGACGGCAAAATCAAGATTCTCAAGGGCGCCACGACCGCAGGCGAGATCGCCCGCATGGCCCAGGTGGATGGAGAGAACAAGCACTAGTCTCGCGTACTCGAACACCCTCACGGCTGAACCACTTACGGCTGACCCTCGGATACTCATATGTCCACGATCCAGATCGACCGCCTTCTCGACACCGTCATCAAGCTCGGCGCTTCCGACTTGCACCTCACCGTCGGGCGCCCACCGACGCTCCGTCTGCACGGCGGCCTGCGCAACCTCCAGACCAAAATCCTGGACTCTGACGACATGGTGTCGCTGATGAAGTCCATCACCAGCGAAAGGTCTCAGCAGGAGCTGCAGGAAGAGGGCGGCACGGACTTCGGTTTCGCCTACGGCGACGCCGCCCGGTTCCGCGTCTCCGTTTTCCGTCAGCGCGGCGATCTCGCCATCGTCTGCCGCCAGATTCCCAACCGTCTGCTCACCTTTGAGCAGATCGGCCTTCCTGAGATGTGCCGCGAGCTCATCCGCCGCCCCCGTGGCATGTTCCTTGTCACCGGCCCCACCGGCTCGGGTAAGACGACGTCTCTGGCGACGATGATTGACTTCATCAACACGAATCTTGAGCGCCACATTGTCACGATGGAAGACCCCATCGAGTACTACCACTACCACAAGAAGTCGATCGTCAATCAGCGAGAGGTCGGCAACGACGTGCCCTCCTTCGCCGAGGCCCTCCGCCGCGTGCTCCGTATGGACCCGGATGTGATCCTGGTCGGCGAAATGCGAGATCTGGAAACCATCGAATCGGCAGTTCGCGCCGCCGAAACCGGCCACTTGGTCCTCGGCACCCTCCACACCACCGGGGCGGCGAAGACGATCGACCGTATCGTGGATGCTTTCCCCGTTACCCAACAGAACCAGATCCGCGTTCAGCTCTCAACGGCCCTGATCTCTATCCTCTCCCAAGTCTTGCTCTCACGGGTAGACCAACCCGGCATGGTCGCGGGCTACGAGTTCCTCGTGGTTACCCCTGCCATTGCCAACCTTATCCGCGACAATAAGTCCTTCCGTATCGACTCCTCAATCCAGACCGGTAAGCGATTTGGTATGCAGCTGCTCGATGACCATCTCTGGTCCCTCTACTCCCGGGGCATGATCTCCGCGGAAGAGATGATCGACAAGAGCAAAAACCCTGGCGACCTCCGTGACAAGGTCCACCGGCTTGGACGGACTGTCGGACGAGCAGAATGGGATTTGGATGACGGCGAAGAGGGCGAGGCAAAGCCGGGTGCGAAGCCCGCGGCGAAGCCGTCCTGACGCTTTGCGGCGGCGTGGCACTCAGTATTCTACCCTACATTTTCTGAGAATCGTGCGATAAGTTGTATTGAAAACAACGTGTCGAAACGATTTCCATGGCACTATTGGGATGTTTTCCTGGAACCGTAGCCCCGCTCGCCGCGCTATCGGCGTATACCACCAGTGCAGGTGGTACGCGGTAGGGCAGAGTGCTCGGCCCGGAATCGATCCGGAGGGTTGTTGACGGATGGCTATTGATCCCGTTGAACTCAAAGGCAAGAAGATCGGGCGTGTCCTGACCAAGCTTGGCAAGACCACGCGCGAGCAGGTCCACGAAGCGCTCGCTGTTCAGAAGACGCGTAAGGCTCAGATTGGGCAGATCCTCATCGAGCTGAACTACTGCACCGCCCGGGATATCTCCGAGGCTCTCGCGGGTCAGGCGGGGATGGGGTATGTCGATCTGACATCCTTTACCATGCCAGAAGAAGTCCGGGATTCGATCGCGGCTGAAACGGTTCAGTCGTACCAGGTCATTCCGATCGAGTACAACCCGCGATCCAAGCGGCTCAAGATCGCCATGAAGTCTCCGGATAACTTCCGGGCCGTGGACGATCTGCGGCTGCTCATGGGCTTCAATGTCGATGCCGTGGTGGCCGATGCCGCGCAGATCGACGTGCTGATCAAGAAGCATTACTCCAAGGGCGAGTCTCTGGAGAATGTCGTCGGCGATCTGGCCAAGGACGAAAAGTTCAAGGCCCTGGTCGGGAAGTCCAACCAGTCAATCGACATCGATACCGTGGCCGACCTCGCGGGTGACAACAAGGTTGTCAAGCTGCTGAACCTGGTGTTGCTGCAAGCCATCAAGGACCGAGCCTCGGATATCCACTTTGAGCCCTTCGAGCGCGAGTTCAAGATGCGGTATCGCATCGACGGTGTGCTCTATGAGATGACGCCCCCGCCCAAGCACCTGGGCCCGGCGATCACCAGCCGCGTCAAGGTCATGGCGAACCTGGATATCGCGGAGCGCCGCCTGCCGCAGGACGGTCGTATCGAACTGAATATCAGCGGTGCGCCAGTGGACCTGCGCGTGAGCGTGCTGCCCACCATGCACGGTGAGAGCGTCGTGATGCGCGTGCTGGACCGCTCGAATGTGCAACTCAAGCTGGATCGCATCGGCCTCCGCGAAGAAGACCTGACGCACTTCCGCCACCTCATCAACCGCCCGAACGGGATCGTGATCGTGACCGGCCCGACCGGCTCGGGCAAAACGACCACGCTGTACGCCGCTCTCGCGGAACTCAACGACATGGAGACCAAGATCCTCACCGCCGAGGATCCCGTGGAATACGACATCGATGGGCTTTGCCAGTGCCAGGTGAACGTGGAGACCGAGACCACCTTCGCCCGCCTGCTGCGATCGTTCCTGCGTCAGGACCCGGACATCATTCTGGTCGGCGAAATCCGCGATCTGGAAACCGGCAACATCGCGGTGCAGGCCTCGCTCACCGGCCACCTCGTGCTGAGCACGCTGCACACCAACGACGCGCCGAGTTCAATCCTGCGTCTGCTCGATCTTGGTTTGGAGTCGTTCCTGCTTACCGCGACCATCGAGGGGATTGTGGCTCAGCGGCTGGTCCGCACCATCTGCCCCAAGTGCCGCGAGCAATACGAGCCGCGCGAAGAGGAACTGATGGAGCTCGGTCTGCTTCCCGAAGACATCGGCGGGCGCAAGCTCTTCCGCGGCAAGGGTTGCGACAACTGCCACGGCTCCGGCTATCGCGGACGACTGGCGATTTTCGAGATCATGGCGATGAACGACACGCTCCGTGATCTGGTGATGAAGAAGGCCTCAACCAATGTCCTTCGAGATGTGTCTCGTAAGTTTGGTATGCGGACGCTGCGTGAGTCCGGGCTGCTGGCCATCTACGACGGCCTGACCACCATCGACGAAGTTGTCCGCGAGACGATCGCGGAAGAGGGATGATGCGGAAGTGACCGAGTGTTTGAGTGACGAAGTGACGCAGTGGGGGGATTGGAAGCGATTTGACCCTTTGCCGAGGTGACGAGTGCGAGTGATTCGAGCGTGATGGAACGGGCCAGTGTGCCCTCAACTTCATTACTTCGTCACTCAATCACTGCGTCACTTCTCCCGGAGCACACCATGGCAACATTCACGTACGAAGCCCTGAACGCCGCCGGCAAGCCCCAGAAGGGCACCATTGAGGCGGGCACCACCGAGGAAGCGATCCAGCGCATCAAGGGCCAGGGATATTTCCCCACCTCCGTGCGCGAGCAGAAGAACAAGCAGAAGCAGGCCGCTCCGGGCGCGGAGGGCGAGGCCAAGCCCAAGAAGAAGAAAGAGATCGGCTTCTCTCTCGGCGGCGTGAAGGCCAAGCACCTCACGCTGTTCACACGCCAGCTCTCCACGCTGCAAGATGCCGGCCTGCCGCTGCTGCGTTCGCTGCAGATTCTCGAGGGACAGCTCAAGCCCGGCAAGCTCAAGACAGTGTTGCAAGGGGTTTGCGAGGATGTTGAGGGCGGCACCTCGCTCTCGGATGCGATGGCCAAGCACCCCAAGGCGTTCAATCGCCTCTACACCAAGATGGTGGCGGCGGGCGAGGTCGGTGGTGTGCTGGACATCATCCTGCAGCGATTGGCCGAGTTCATGGAGAAGGCTCAGTCGCTGAAGCGCAAAGTCAACGCTGCTCTGATCTACCCCGTGGCGGTTGTGATCATCGCGGTACTGATCCTCATGTTCATCATGTACTTCATCATCCCGAAGTTCGAGGAGATTTTCCGCGACTTCGGCGTGGCGCTGCCAGCGCTCACTCGCATCCTGATCAACATAAGCCGCTGGGTGGCGGGCAACAGCGTGGGTCAGGTGATCCCTGGCTGGATATTCGTTCTGGTGTCGCCGTTGTTGTTCTGGGGGTTGTACAAACTGACCCGCAAGGCCCCCCCCGGGCGAGCGGCGCTGGACACGCTGGTCTTCTGGATGCCGGTGTTCGGCAATCTGATTCGCAAGACGATCACGGCGCGGTTCACACGGACGCTGGGCACGCTCATCTCCGCCGGTGTGCCGATTCTCGAGGCGATCCTCATCACCCGCGACACCGCGGGCAACTACGTGTTCGAGAAGGCGCTCACTGGCGTTCACGACTCCATCCGCGAGGGCGAGAGCTTTGCCGGCCCGCTGCGGGAGAGCAAGGTCTGCGACGCGATTGTGGTGAACATGATCGACGTTGGCGAGGAGACCGGCGACATGGACGTGATGCTCCTGAAGATCGCCGACAACTACGACGAAGAGGTGGATGTGGCCGTCGGTGGCATGATCAAGCTGATTGAACCTCTGCTCATCGTCGTGCTGGGCGGCATGGTCGGCACCATCGTCGTGGCCATGTTCCTGCCGCTGGTGGCCATGATCGAGTCGCTGCAGAACGGAGGCGCGGTTTGATGGACACCCACACTCCAAATCCGGGGCTTCGACACCGGTTTCGCCGCGGCTTCACCATCGTGGAGACGACGATCACCATCGGCATCATCGCGCTGCTGGCGAGCATCGTGATCTACGCCGTGGGCAAAGTCCGCGGCCAGGGCGACATCGTTTCCGAGCGGGCCATGGTGGCTGCACTGCAAAAGGCCGTCGAGCGGTTCAAGCAGGAGTACAACTTTCTCCCGCCGCTGGTGGTGGATGCGCCCGCGGGTTCGACGAATCCCGTGACCATTGCCAGCGGTCAGATTCAGGTCTGGAAAACATCCGACCTGTTTGATCCGAACACGACTGTGAATGGCAGCACCTGCAACGGTGACAATGGGGCCGGAAGAAAGTGCTACAGCATCCATTCGCTCGCGTACTACCTCGCCGGAGCACTTGATGTGTCTTATGACGGTGGTGCGGGCCTCACGTTCACGGCACCGACGAGCGACGGCCAGTTCTCCAAACGCGGCCGCGCCCATGAGGCAATGGTGGATCTGACACAGCAGAAAACGCGGCTGGGCGCGACTCGCCTGTACATCGCCAACTCGACCAATCCCGCCGCTGCGCAGCGCGTCGATTGCCGCATCTGGGATCGCTGGAGCGTCGGCACGCCCGGTGGCGCGTCGTACGAGATTCGCTACTACCGCTGGCTCCCGAGCTTCTTTCCGCCCGGCAACGCGAATGCCGGACAGGTGCAGTATTGGAATATTCCCATGGAGATCGGCGGCAATCCGACCATGAATAGTCTGCCGCCCGTGAAGGCCGAGCTTCGCACTGCCGAGTACGCGATTGTGTCCGCCGGGCCTGACCATCTTTTCGGTGATGAGGGCGGCGTGTTCAACGCCAAGGCAGCGGAAGACAACATCATCGAGGTGGGCCGATGAACCACACCTCCAACGGAACCACACGTCTCTCTCGCCTGGCATTCACCATCACCGAACTGCTCGTGGTCATCACGCTCATCGTGATTCTCGTGCTGATCGCGGTGCCCAGTTTTCAGTCCATGATCTACTCCTCCGAAGAGGGCATGGCCGAGACGCAGGTGCGATCGGCGATTCGGGCCGCGCGGGATGCGGCGATCCGATCCAACGGCGGCGCTGATGGCGCGGCGGTCTTCTTCTTCGAGCCCGGTGGTCGCACCACCGTCATCACTTGTATCAAAGTCGGCGAGATGACCGACTGGTTTGATGCCGCGGGCACCGGAACTGTCCGGCGCGACATTTTTGTCACCGCCCCTGGCTTTGCCCCCGTCGTGCTGCCTCGCACCTGGATGATCCGCGGCTACGTTTCCGCCAACTCCTTCACGGATGCCTGGTACGGCAGCGGATACAGCGGGCTGACCACCAACACCGACGCGACTACCCGCGATCAGCGCAACTGGGTCTTTCCGGAGACCGGCTTCTTTGACGACACCCTCACCAGCGATGGCTTCCATCGCTCCACGTTCATGGTCCGCTTTCAGGCCGGGACCGGCGCGCTCGTCGGGGCCACCACGGAGCCCGCGCTCGTGCTCGCCCCGCGCAACAGCGCGGCGGGTCGCACCGTTGCTCCGTTCAACATTGAGGGCCTCCGCGCCGATCGAGAGGGACGCGAAGATCCCGTCAAGTTCGCCCGTTCTTGGCTGAATCGGAAGTACACCGCGACGCTCACCAATGATCGTCGGGCCGTCATCGGCCGCCGCTCCTCAGATATGGTGCTCGCGCGTCCGGTCATGCAGATCGCCGTGTACAACGAGCAAAAACTCGCGGCTGGGCTCAAGGTGCGTGTGAACAACACCTCCGGCTCGCTGTATCTCAGCCCGACCGATCCCGCGAATCTCAATGCCCAGCCAATGTACGCAGAACCGATCGTGCTGGCGGATATTGATCTGTGGCTCGAAGGCGACACCAATCTCGACAACGCCGTAAGCGACAACACCGGCGCGGATCGTCCTGAAGCCAAGCTTTTTGCCATCGACCGCCTCACCGGCGTTCTGCGGCCCATGGAGGTGCAGCGATGAACCGTCCACCCCGCTCCCTCTCCGCGCTCATCCTGCGTGTACGCCGCGCGTTCACGCTGGTTGAGATTTTGATCTCAATCCTGATCCTCGCCCTCGGCGTGCTCGGCCTCGGCGCGCTCTTCCCCGTCATCATCCGGGAGCAGCGTCTGGGCACGGACGCGGTGTCGGGTGTCTCCGTCTCCAATGCCGTCCGCTCGATTCTGACGCGCAGCGAGTGGGGGGCCGCGCTGGGGCCGTTCAACGGCACGCCCCATCCGATGCTTGTTCCCGGCAATGGCGGCAGCCCGGCCGCGGGCACTCAGTTTCTCTGGAATGCGTTTCGCAATCCCGTGTATCGTCTGCCTGACGACTCTCCCCGCAGGGACGAGCGCATCCCCAAGGGCCTCGGCCTTGGCTACCAAAGGAACAACCCAACGAGCTTCCAGGATTACGGCCAGGGCGAGTGGTACACGCGAGTGGTGGATCTCACAACAGGCGCGCTGCAACTGGGCTATCCGGAACTCAACAGCACAACCTCGCCCGTCACCGCCGGCCCGGGCAATGCATATTTCGACGCCAGCAAACGCTGCAAGGGCTGGGTGGAAGTCCCGATCGCCGCCCGGCTGTATCCCGCCGGCGCGGAGCCGCAGTTTGTCTGGGATGTCGCGTTCCAGCGTGTTTCGGACTTTGACCACACGCACGATCCGATCCTTGACGCGGTTCGAGCCGTGGTCTTCATCCGCCGGCTGGATCCTCGCATCCGCGTGACCGGTACGGCAACGAGCATCCGCGACGCCATCACCAACGGTAACGGCTCGCTCTCAGTGCAACCCGCGGATCGCAGGTTCCCCGTCAGCGAGGTCGTCGCTACCGGAGATCCGGCCCTTGACGGCAGCACGCAGCCAGCCGGCCAGTATCAGTATTCGGCCATCAAAACCTGCGAGATTGAGTTCTACTTCAATCCCAGCACGCCCGCGGCCAGCCACCGCGACCGTCTCTATCAGCCCCAGCAGTGGGCCTATGGCGCACCTGCCAACCTCGCCCGCATCTGGGCACAGATGAAGCAGCCCGGTCAGAAACTGGTGGACAATCTCGGCAACGTCTACACCGTTGTCGGCTCTGGCACCGAGCCCGGCGTTGGCAGCGGCGAGTATCTCAAAGTCGATCCGCCCGTTCCCGAGAGCATCACTGCGGAGCGTGCCGCACCGGCCGCGACCGAGACCACTGCATACGCCTATCCAACGTACGCCACGCGTGCGATCCGTCAGGTCGCCTTCACGCCGCAGATTCCTGTCTCCGTCACACTGGTCGAAATCGCCAGAGGGAGCGGCCAATGAACGCACGCACCGTCCTTAGCAAGTTGCTCCGTTCCCGTCTGGCTCGCGCGTTCACGCTGGTTGAAATGCTCATCTGTGTTGGCGCGGTCGCGCTCATTGCCGTCGGGATGGGCAAGCTCTTTTCTTCCACCGGCGACACCGTCCGCATCGGCCGCCGTCTGAGCTATCTGAACGAAATGGCCGCCACGCTGGAGAGCCGCATCCGGCGTGATCTGGCCTCCGCGACCCGGGATGGGCCGATGGTCATCCGTCATAAAATCGCCTCCGCGGGCGGCGCGGGCGTGTTGCTCTCGCCGGATGATCGCAACCCGATCCCCAGCACCCATCGCCGGATTGATGAGATCGTCTTCCTCGCCAACGGTCAGTTCTCCACCAATCGAGAGCCGCAGTGGCCCGGTCGTTCGCCCACCAGCTCCGTTGCGCGTATCTCCATCGGCCACGGCATGGTGTGGAACAGCGATGATGCACTCATCACGCCCAACCTGACCGATGACCCGGAGAATGCCGCGACCGCCACGCGCAGCACGCGCTGCCCATCGGATTTCGGTCTTCCACTTCAAAGCGGCGCTCGTGGCCCGAATCAATACGCCAGCGATTGGATTCTGCTTCGCCATGTCACGGTGCTGGCGCGCCCGCAAACAACGTCCGCGCAGGTGGGAAGCGTTCCCTCGAGTGCTATTGGTGGGCAAGACATTCCCGGATATCTCACCCAGACCAACTGGCAGGACTCCTTCTCGCAGATCGACCTGGAACCCGCCGCGCCATCGGTGTTTCGCTTCGATCCGCGAACTCCGAACCTCAGCGAGCCGGATCGCCTCGGCCACGGCTACGAGAGTCGTCCGAACAACTCGCTCACTGTTGTTACCGCCGCACCGCTGCCCGTGCCGCAGGGCTCGCAGTGGCTCCGGAAGGGCGACAATCAGGTCGGCTGGCCGCAGGTTGCCAGCGGTTTGGTGGATGTCGCCTCGATCGACCCGCCGATGATCCGCAGCCGCATCCTGTCGGTCCCGCAGCGTCTGCCGTTCGATGCCTCGTATAACGCGCAGGTGCCGCCGAAGATGACGCTGATGGCAAACACGCAGGCGGCGTTCGAGTCAAATACCTACGACACCGTCAACCCCGCTCACCTGCAGAAGATGCTGATGGCCTCCATGTTCCCCGGCGCCGACCCGTGGATCTATCAGTTCGGCAATCTCGCAACCCCGACCATTCCGCTCACATCCGCGCCCCAGGGGCTCAGCGCGATTCAGGAACTGCGAATGATCTGCGCCGCCAAGCCCCCGAACTTCACGGGCACGCGCTCCGCGACTGGTGCGGTTTGGCCTCCAGACCAGCCGTATCGCCAGCAGGATCAGGCGATGCTCAGCGCATCCAACCTCATTGTCGGCTGCTCAAACTTCAAGATCGAATGGTCCTTCGGCGATGTCTATCCGCTGTACGACGAGGATACTCCTCCAGCGCAATACACCAACAACATCGCCAAGCCGCGCATCGGCCAACTGATCTGGCACGGGCGGTTGACGGATGAACCTCCGCTCCCCGGCGAGATGGCCACCCAGCCCTACCGCGGCTCCATCACACACGGCCCCGCGCCGACCGATCGCTACGACGCGTATCACGAACGTTGGGCCCGCACCAACGGGCAGATTGCCTCGCGCGTCCTTCCCGGTCGCTTGGTCCACTGGCCCGTCAGCCAGGTGAACTCCGGCGCGGCGTTGCTTCCCGATGATGTTCCCTTTTATTCCTTCTTTGGCTATCTCGATCCGACGTATACCCCGCCCGTCGCCAATGGCGTGCAGGTTGATCCTGACACCATCGAGTGGCCCTGGCCCAAACTCCTCCGCTTCACAGTCGGCCTGATCGATCCCGCCGATCCCACCTTTGAG
>JBKJOD010000137.1:0-3016 GCA_046593245.1 Phycisphaerales bacterium | reverse complement strand
GCCAGCACCGACTCGCTTCCCTCAACGCGCACGATCGCGCGCTGCATTACCAGAAACGCCAGTCCCGACATCAGCAGCACCGCCCCATACACCGCGCTCGGCGCGGCCGCAAAGTGGTTCTCTCCCATCCACCCCGTCGCGAACGGCAACAACGACAGCCAGAACAGCAGATGCAGGTTCGCCCACATCACCCCACCCGTCACCCGCTTCGTCGCGTGCAACATGTGGTGGTGGTTGTTCCAGTAGATCCCGACATACACAAAGCTCAGCACATAACTCAGAAACACCGGAAGCACCGGCACCAGATTCGCCAGCGTCACCCGCTCCCCTTCATGGCCATGCGGCACCTTCATCTCCAGCACCATGATGGTGATGATGATCGCCAGAACCCCATCGCTAAACGCTTCCATCCTGCCCTTGGTCATGGGCCGACAGTAGCCACCACCTCCGCCCCCAAAACCACCCGCCCCAAGCCAACCCCAGTCCCCTACCGACCCCCAGCCACCCGACTAACGCTCATCGATCCGATCCGCCCCAGCACTTCCACCGGCCGCACCACCACATCCGGCTCCTCCACACTCTTCTGCGCCTCCCCAAGCGCCCGATCCAGCATCTCCACCATCCGCTTCGCGCTCGCCATGGCCGTCTCGATGCTGCTCTTCCCCGTCACTTGCTTCATCATGTCTTGACGCTGCTCCGACTTCAGGCATCCGTCGCATTCCGCTTGCACCGCTTCAAGCTGCTTCACTAACTCCGCCGCGCGTTGCCGCGCGGCCAAGGTCTCCAGCACAACCTGTTGCCTCGTCGTACCCATCAGCGAAAAGAACTCCTGATACACCCCACCCCGTGCCACAACCTTGCTGCTCTGAGCAAGGAAGTGCTCCCGGGTCGCAGAACGTCCGGAAGCCCCCAAGCCAGTACAGATGATACGTCCATCGGCCGCCGATTGCACGCCGATGACCAATCATGTACCAAACAAACTCACCCAACTTGTGGAATTGACGCCTGTTCAGGGGATATCATCACCCCAGCAGGCCCCGTCCGCATCTCCGGAACGTGTTTCCGGATCATTTCCACCACCCGCGCCGGGTCCGGGCTGAACCGGGCCGCGTTCAGGTCATCCACCATTTCCCGCATCCGCGCGGCCACCTCATCCCCAAACCCCGGTCCAGCCCACGCCCGAATCCCGGGATGCGCCGTCGGCCGCAACTGTTCCGCCGCGTACGCCAACTCCTCGTGCAACTTCTCCCCCGGCCGAATACCCGTGCAAATCAACTCAATGACCTGTTCCGATGGTGGCACGGGCTTACCAGCCCGTGTTTCGGCGTCCTCGCCGAAGCCCGTGCCACCGGCGTGGCCGCTTTGGGCCACGCCGGTGCGGTCCACCCCACGCGTCTGTCCATCCACCACCCGCGCCACCATCCCATGCGCCCGCACAAACCGCTCCGCCAGTTCCACAATCCGAACCGGATCTCCCATATCCAGCACAAACACGCCGACCTCGCCCGCGCTTGCATCGGACCCGATTCTCGATTCCCGACTCCCGACTCCCGTCACCTCCAGCGCCGCACTCTGCACCACCAGCGTCGCCGCCTCCGGAATCGTCATGAAATACCGCGTCATCCGGGGATCGGTGATCGTCAGCGGCCCACCCTCCGCAATCTGCTGCGCCCAGATCGTCAGCACACTCGCGTTCGACCCCAGCACATTCCCAAACCGCACCATGCTGAGTCGCGTCCCCCCCTCCCCCGCCCTGGCGGGGGAGGTGTCCGAGCGCAGCAAGGACGGAGGGGGTCCGTCGTTGCGCGCACGTTCCCCAAGCCCCCGCACATACATCTCCGCCAACCGCTTCGTCGCCCCCATCACGCTCGTCGGGTTCACCGCCTTATCCGACGAGATCATCACGAACCGCTCCGCGCCCACCGCTACCGCCGCGTCTGCGATGCTCTTGGTCCCGAACAGGTTGTTCGTCACCGCGTGCGCCGGATGATCCTCCATCAGCGGCACATGCTTGTGGGCCGCCGCGTGAAACACCACGTGCGGGCATACCTTCTCGAACGCCCGCAGCGTTTGCTCCGCATCCACCACATCATGCAGCACCGGCTTCCGCTTCACCCCGGGAAAGTGCCGCCCGATCTGCCGATCAATCTCAAACAGCGCATTCTCCGAGCGCTCCATCAGCACCAGAAGCGACGGCTCAAACTCCGCAGCCACTTTCGCCAGCTCGCTCCCGATGCTTCCACCAGCACCCGAAATCAGCACGCACTTCCCGCGCAGGATCGCCGAGATCGCCCCCCGATCCATCTCATACGGCGTCCGCCCGATCAGCTTCGCCAAATCAATCGAAGGCGCGGCCCCAGTAAAACGATGCACGCGCTCTCCCCCCTCCCCCGCCCTGGCGGGGGAGGTGATTCGAGCAAAGCGAGAATCGGAGGGGGCGTGCGACGTCTCAACTCCGCTCTTTCCCTCGACGCCTTGATGCCTCCCCGCCTCGATGCTTTCCTCTCCCCCCACCACATCCTCCATCGCCACCACCCGCCGCACCACCACGCCCATCTCTCCCAGCATCTTCTCCACCCGCCGCGCCTCTTCTCCCATCAAACGCGGCAAACACACCACCGCCATCCTGATCCCGAACCGCCCCACCACCAGCGGCAAATCCCCCACCGTTCCCAGCACCGGCACCGTCCCCTCTTCGCTCGGCACTCGGCACTCAGCACTCGGCACGACGACCCACCCCTCCACCATCACCCCTTCAACCCCGCTCAGCCCCGCCACCACCTGCCGCGCCGTGCTCTCGGTCCCGATCACCACCACCCGAGTCCGAACCTTCACGGGTTCTCGCACCTCCGCACCCCCATCCGTACCCTCCCGCTCGCTCACATCCAGCGTCAGAACCCGGCCCCCGTTGACTCCAAGATTCCAATCGGTACGAACTGGCACGGCGATCTCCTGCTTCCCGGCACTCCGCCGGAATCTCCGTATCGGCTCACCAACCGAAAGCCCTCTATGCCCT
>JBKJOD010000415.1:0-12197 GCA_046593245.1 Phycisphaerales bacterium | reverse complement strand
GCCGCGGGCATAGCCCTTGTGCTGCTGGTGGTCATTCTCTTCAAGGGGGGCGTGGTCTAAATGGACACCATCTTCGAAGCCATACGCGAGCTGCCCTTCTCTCTCCCCATCGGGATTGTCATTCCATTGCTGTTCGCCGCGTTGATCGCGGTCTCGCCCGCCAGGAACGGCAATCGCATCCGCGCACTCGCGCTCACGGGCACGCTGCTTCCCATTCTGTGGTACGGACTGCAGTTCGCCATTTTCGACTGGACGCGCGGCAACTTTGATGTCAACTCCGGCACCACCTCCTGGTTCCCGCAGATCGGCCTGAAGTTCTCCTTCGGCATGGACACCATCTCCATGCTGCTGGTCGGCCTCACCGCCCTGCTTGGCCCCATCTGCGTGCTCTGCTCATACACCGCCATCACCGAGCGGCTGAAGACCTACTACTCCTGGCTGCTCATCCTGCAAGGGGCGATGACGGGCGTCTTCCTCGCCCGCGATCTCATCCTCTTCTACACCTTCTTCGAGTTCACGCTGGTTCCGCTGTACATCCTCATCAACCTCTACGGCTCCACCAACCGCAAAGCCGCCGCCACCAAGTTCTTCCTGTACACCTTCACCGGCTCCGTTATCGCGCTGACGGGCCTGCTCTACGTCGTCTTCCAGCACCAGAACGCGACGCACATCTGGTCCTTCGATATCAAGGTGCTTGAGCAGTATGCCCACGGCATGTCCTTCCACGAGCAGAAGTGGGTCTTCTGGGCCTTGCTCGCCGGGTTCGCCGTCAAAGTTCCGCTGTTCCCCGTTCACACCTGGCTGCCGCTGGCGCACACCGAGGCGCCGACCGCCGGCTCGGTCATCCTCGCGGGCGTGCTGCTCAAGCTCGGCACCTACGGCATCCTGCGGTTCGTGCTGGGCTTCTGCCCCGCCGCCTGCACCTACTACGCCCCCACGCTCGCCGTGCTCTCCATCATCGGGATCGTGTACGCCGGGCTCATCTGCTGGGTGCAGACGGATGTCAAGAAGCTCGTCGCGTACTCATCGGTCAGCCACTTGGGTTACTGCGTGCTCGGCCTCTTCGCGCTGAACTCCGTGGGCATCTCCGGTTCGATCCTGTACATGATCAACCACGGCCTTTCGACCGGGGCCCTGTTCCTCCTGATCGGCATGATGTACGAGCGCTACCACACCCGCTCATTGAAGGAGATCGGCGGGCTGGCCCGCGTCATGCCGGTGTGGGCATCCTTCATGGTCTTCTTCGCGATGGCCTCCGTCGGGCTTCCTGGCCTGAATGGCTTCATCTCCGAACTCTTCTGCATGCTCGGCACCTTCCAAGCCAGCGGCCTGCACTGGAAGACCGGCGGCGGGCTGGAAGTCCTCCCCGGCGCGACGTGGGGCGAGCTTGGCCCCTGGTTCGCGCTCGCCGCGGGCTCGGGCGTCATCATCACCGCGATGTATCTGCTCTTCATGCTCGGCAAGATCGTGTGGGGGCCGCTGATGGAGCCGGGCGGGCATGATCATGGCCACGGCGCTCACGCCGCAGATGCCCATGCATCCGTGCTTCCCAAGGACCTGAGCCGCCGCGAGATCGGCATTCTTCTGCCGCTGGCGATTCTCTGCCTCGTGCTGGGCGTGTATCCGACGCCAATCCTCCGCGTGCTGGAACTTCCGGCGCAGACGATCACCGAGAACATCAACAAGTACGGGCGCACGCCGGCCTATCTCCCAGCGGATCACCCGCGGTTTGTCGCCGCGCCGGAGCCGAAGACCTGGAGCGACCGCATCCGCGAGAACGCCGAAAAGGCCAAGACCGAGCCATCCGCTCCCGTCACCCCTTCCACCCCCCGCGCCCCCGACCATGCCACGCCGGAGGGCAAGCACTAAATGGACTTCAAGCTCACACTGCTCTGGCCCGAGATCGCCCTGTTCATCACGACTTGCTTCGTGATGATCCTCGGCCAGTCCAAGCACAAGGACTCGCGCAACCTCGCCCCATGGCTGTGCGCCATCGGGCTCTGCATCAGCGGGTTCCTCGCGTGGTACTTCCGCGCCGTGACCGTGCAGACCTCGCTCCCGCATCTTCCGTACTACGGAAAAATCATCGTGTCCCTGGTCGGCCTGGTCATGCTGCCGATGATGGCCGGAACCGCTGATAGCGACCTGGAACGCGCCGTCTCCCGCGGCAAGCCCTTCGACGCGCTCCGCTCCACCCGCGGCGAGTTTTACTCCTTCTTCCTCTTCTCCCTCTCCGGGCTGATGCTCTGCGCTTCCGCTGATGATCTGATCTTCCTCTTCCTCGCCCTCGAGCTGACATCGCTCCCCACATACGTCATGGTCGCCCTCTCCACCGCACGCAACCGCTCCATGGAGGCGGGGGTGAAGTACTTCTTCCTCGGTGCGATGGGCGCGGCCGTCTTCCTCTACGGTTTCGCCCTCATCTACGGCGCCTCCGGCTCCACCCACTTTGACGCCATCTCCCACGTCTTCGCCTCGCAGGTTGCCAATGGCGGGCTGAACACGATGGCCCTGCTGGGCGTCGTCCTGGCGGTGCTGGGTGTGTGCTTCAAGATCGCCGCGGTGCCGATGCACTTCTACACGCCCGATGTCTATCAGGGCTCCTCCGCGAGCGTCGCCGGGTTCCTGGCATTCGTGCCAAAGGCCGCGGGGTTCTTCGCGATTCTGCTGCTCTGCTCGCTGGTGGGCTGGAAGTTTGTCGGGCCGGATCCCGCCCTGCACAACTCGCTTCCGGGCGCGCTGCGCACCATGCTCTGGGTCATCGCCGCTGTCACCATGACCACCGGCAACGTGCTCGCCATCATGCAGCACAGCGTGAAACGCATCCTCGCGTATTCGTCGATCGCCCACTCTGGGTACATGCTCGTGGGCGTGCTCGCCGGCCCCGGGGATACCCACGCACCGTTCACCCGCAACGGCATCTCGGCCGTGCTCTTCTACCTCGCCTCGTATGCCATCATGACCCTCGGCGGCTTCGCCGTGCTCGCCTGCTTGCAGCGCAGGAAAACCGATGGCAGCGTTGAAGAGGCCGACGACATCGACGATCTCCGCGGCCTCGCGCTCACGCGCCCGCTGCTGGGCTGGACGATGGTCCTCTCCTCAATGGGCCTGCTGGGCCTGCCGCCGCTGCTGGGCTTCCTGGGCAAGGTGCCGCTGTTCACCGCGGGCGTTGCTTCCGGTGAGATCCCGCTTGTCATCGTGCTGGGCATCAACAGCGCGATCGCGGCGTACTACTACCTGCGTCTGGCCTACACCTGCTTCATTGAGCAGCCCGAAACGCTCCCCAACGCGCCCATCATCGAACCATCCGAGTTCTACACCGCCCGCCGTATCACCGGCGTTCTGAGCATGGCCGGCGTCGTCCTGCTCGCGCTCGGGGCCGGATATCTCGCGGACCTGGCGCAGATCGGCGGCGAGTTCTCTCCCGTGCGTGGCTTCCGCACCCACACGCCCGGCGCGGCCGACGTCATCATCGAGCCCGACCACGACGAGCCGGTGGCACCGACCCAGAAGCCGCACGATCCAAATGGCTGAGTCCGATCCGCCCTGCCCACACGCCCGGGATGAGCGAGTCCGCGAGCGAATCCCGTGGATATCCAAAGCCCGAGTCGATCCGTTCGCTCCGCTGAATCAGCCACGACACACAAGTAACCCTGCCCCCTCCCAAACGCGGCCCGCAAGGCCGCGTTTTTCTTCGCGCTCTCCGAACTTGACTCCACGCGCAATCAGAATATATTGATAACGGTCGATACATCTCAGGCACACAAGGAGCTTCACATGGCAGGCAAACTCAGCGGAAAAGTCGCGATCGTGACCGGGGCATCCAAGGGCATCGGTGCCGAGATCGCGCGACATCTGGCCGCGGCGGGCGCATCGGTCGTCGTCAACTACTCATCCAGCAAAGAGGGCGCGGACCGCGTCGTCGCGGACATCAAGAGCAAGGGCGGCAAGGCCGTCGCCGTGCAGGCGAACGTCTCCAAGCAGGCCGATATCCAGCGGCTCTTCGCCGAGTCCAAGAAGGCCTTTGATCGCCTGGACATTCTCGTCAACAACGCGGGCATCTACGAGTTCCTGCCATTGGAGCAGGTGAACGCGGAGCATTTCCACCGTCAGTTTGATCTGAACGTGCTCGGGCTCGCCTTTGCAAGCCAGGAAGCGGCCAAGCACTTCGGACCCAATGGCGGAAGCATCATCAACATCAGCTCGCTGGTGGCCGTCTCGCCCATGCCTTCGGCGGCGATCTATAGCGCCACCAAGGCCGCCGTGGACGCGATCACCAAGTCTCTCGCCAAAGAGCTTGGTCCCAAGAAGATTCGCGTGAACAGCATCAACCCCGGATTGGTGCAGACAGAGGGCGTGGAGAGCGCGGGCTTCCACGAGGGGGATATGCGCAAGATGATCGAATCACAGACACCGCTGGGGCGCATCGGCCAGCCCGGCGACATCGCACCCGCGGCCGTCTTCTTTGCCTCTGACGATTCCGCGTTCATCACCGGTGAGACGCTGGTGATCGCTGGCGGCATGCGATAACGAGTGTGGTGAACATGAGCGTCCCCGGCGGCCCTGTGTCGCCGGGGATTTTTCATGGACTTATCGCGACTCACGCCACGCGCAGCTTGAACTGATGGACGTTGCACTCGCCGCTGCGGAAGAGGGCCGCGCAGCCCGTCAGATACTTCATGTACTTCTCATAGATCGCGCTACCCACCAAACGCTCGGCCTCTTCGCGTCGCGTCTGGAGATTGGTCGCCCAGCAGTCCAGCGTTCGCGCGTAGTGCGGCCGCAGACTCTCGACGTGGACAAGCTCGAAGTCCCCATTGCGGGCCGCGCCGATGACGGACTCGGGCGTGGGCACATCACCGCCGGGAAATATCTCCGTTGCGATGAAGTGGACGAATCGGAGATAGTCCATGTCGTAGTTGTTCTTCCCCGCCGTGATCGTGTGCAGCAGCATGACGCCATCGGCGGGAAGAATCGACCTGCACTTGGCGAAGAACTCCCCGTACTTCTTCCGCCCGAAGTGCTCGAACGCGCCGATCGAAACAATGCGGTCCACCTTCTCCTCGAAGGTCTCCCAGCCATGCAGGCGGAACTCAACGCCGGTGGTGCTCTCCGCCAGCCGCTGATCGTGCTCAAACTGGGTCCGGCTCAGCGTGAGACCGATCGCCTCCACGCCATATTCCCGTCGCGCCCGCATCGCCGTCGCTCCCCAGCCGCAGCCGATATCCAGCAGCCGATGCCCGGGGCGGAGCTCGCACTTGCCCAGCGAGAGATCGATCTTGGCCCGCTGCGCCTCGGCCAACGTGGAGTCCGGTCGATCAAACTTGGCGCACGAGTACGTCATCGACTCGTCCAGAAAGAGCGCGTAGAACGCGTCGCTCACGTCATAATGGGCTTGGACCATTTCCGAGTCCACGCCCGTTGGGCGGCGATCCGGGTTCATCGGGGTCTTCATGGCAATGCCTCCGCACGCAGACTATGCCGCGCGGCGGCCCGGTTCGATCATCCCACAGGATTTTCCCAAAGACGTGTCAGCGCCCTGCAACGATGGTGTCACCCACGCCCGGCTTGACCTGGATATTCGGCTTCCAACTCGTCCAGTCACGGCGCGTCGCCTCAACGATGCGCTCCGCGGTGCGGACGTTCACGAAGCCCGCGGTCGCGTCGATCTCCGGCTGCGTGCCGGTGCGAACCGCGTCCAGGAAGGCCTTGATTTCCATCAGGATTGGTTCGGCCTCTTCGACGACCAGGTTCTCGATGTTCACCAGTTCCTGCCACTTCAGGTCCGTCAGGTCCGCGCCCTTGCGGAGCTGATCGCGGACCTCGTGCATCTGCGACTCATTGGCCGTGCGCCGAATGACCTGCCCCTTCTTGGCGGCGTAGTCGATCTTGATGTACGCGTTCTCGCCGGTGATCCGAGTGACACGCTCGGTCTTGAGCGCGAGGCGGCTGGCCGTGATGTTCGCGACGCAGCGCCCGCTCGCGCCGTTGGGGCCGCCGTTCCAAACCAAGCGAGCGTTGCAGAAATCTTCGTGAGTCGTGATCACGGGCACGCCGCTGGCGTGGATCTCGTCCGGCTCGTGGCCACCCATCAGCATGAGCACCACATCCAGATCGTGGATCATCATGTCCATCACCACGCCGACATCCACCGAGCGGAAGGTCATCGGGCTGACCCGATGCACCTCGATGAAGCGCGGGATGATCGGCATGTTGGCCTGCTGCTCCTGCCGCAGAGCCCGCATGATCGGATTGAACCGCTCGATGTGGCCGACCATCAGCACGCCGCGCGAGCGGTCCGCCGCGGACTTGATCGCCTGCGCATCCTCAACGCTTCCGGCCAGCGGCTTCTCCACCAGGCAGGAAACATCGGCTGCCAGGCACGCCAGCGCGGCCTCCTTGTGCCCCATCGTCGGCACCGCGATCGAGACGCAATCCACACCCGCGTTGAGCAGGTTCTCCACGCTGTGGAAGTGCCGGCACCCCCACTGCTCCGCCACGTCGCCGGCGCGGTCGGAGTTCTGATCCACCACGCCGACCAGTTCCGTGTCCGGAAGCTGGGCGTACACGCGCGCGTGATGGCGACCCATCCGCCCCACGCCGATCACGCCGCAACGCAACGGGCGCGAGCCCAGCCCGCGCCGCCGCGGCAGTTGCTTGCTCGAACTCGAGTCTTTGGGCGTGGGTGTGCTCATGGAAATCTCAGAGGGTGACTGGCGGGCCAACCAGGGTTACTTCGCCGCTTCGCTCATCGCCGCGGCGAACGCCTGCTTGCCCTGCAAGCCGACGAACTTCTTGGCCACCTGTCCGCCCTTGAACAGGATCACCGTCGGGATCGCGCTGATCCCAAACTGCACGGCTGTGTTGCGGTTGCTGTCCGTATCCATCTTGCCAACCTTGACCTTACCCTCGAACTCGTCGGCCAGGGCATCAATGGTCGGGCCGAGCATTTTGCACGGCTGGCACCACTCGGCCCAGAAGTCCACAAGCACGGGAGTGCTGGAATCGAGAACCTCGGCCTTGAAGTTGCCGTCGGTAAATGTCTTGGTATGTGCGCCTGCCATGAGTGTTCCTTTCCTGTCAGATTTCACCATCCGTGGGGGCGGATTGTACGCCCGTCCCCGGTACCGCCACGCTCCGACGCGGCGCGTCTTCCGAACATTGGATGCCGCCGATCCGGAAACGTATCGAGTATTGTCTATATTACGCAGACTCCCGCTCCAGGGTTCTTTCAGGCCCGATTACCAGTTTGGCCCTGAGCACGCAGCATCACCACATGGTCCCGCACATCATGCACCCGGAAGATGCTCGCTCCCGCGTGCCAGTGCTTCTCGCTCAACTCGAGTGTCGGCTTCCGCCGCTCCCGAGCCGGTGCATCCATGCTCATACCCGCGTACGCGGCCGTGAAACTCTTGCGCGACAGGCCACTCAGCACCGGAAACCCGAGCGCGGCGATCTCTCCGGTGCGCTCGATAAGTTCCAGATTCTGCGCCACGCTTTTGCCGAAACCCAGACCCGGATCAAGGACAATCGCCTTCGGATCCACGCCAGCCCGAATCGCGGCCTCCGCGCGCTCCGCCAGAAACCGTTTGACGCACTCCACGACGCCACCCACGTACGCGGGCTCTTTGTCGTAGCGATGCGAGAACACATCCGCTCCCGGCTCGCGCAGCCGGTGCATGAGCACAATCCCCACGCCGCGCGACGCGGCGAGCGCGAGCATCCGATCATCATCCCGCCCCGCCGAGACATCGTTGATCGCATCCGCGCCCGCGTCGATCGCCGCTTCCGCCACGCCCGCGAGCGTGGTATCCACCGAAACGATCACCGCAGCGACTCTGCGACGAAGCTCGCGGATCACCGGCACCACGCGCCGGATCTGCTCGTGCTCATCCACTCGCGACGCGCCCGGCCGCGTCGATTCGCCGCCCACATCCACCACCTCCGCGCCCTCGGACACCATCCGCACTGCGGCTTGCACCGCCGCGTCGACGCTGTCGTGCTCACCCCCGTCTGAAAACGAGTCCGGCGTGACATTCACAATCCCCATGACCCGCGCGGAATCCCACGCGAGCGCACGCCCATGTCCCACCTTCCAGCATCGTGCGGCGTTGCTCATGTGCATGAACTCCACGTGAACCCAGTCTTGCTTCGCCCCCGTCCCTACCGCGAATCTCGACGTGGCCCCGGTGCACCTCAGCGTGCGTGTGCGTGCTCGGGGCGAACACGCCCCGGCTCACTATTTGCAAAAATAAAAGAGGGGCCGCGGCACGTTGCCAGCGACCCCTCGGGGGGGGGGGTGCAGATGAATGTGAAATCAGTATACCGTTAGAACTTGGGCTGTCCAGCCCCATTGTCGGGCTTGGCCTTGGCGGGCTCTTCACCACCATTGGCCTCCATTGCTTTCTGCGCCTCCATGCCCAAGAAAACCCCAGTCTTAATGACCGGAGCCGGGATCACCATGGTGAACCGGAGCGAGCCATCTTTGGACGAGAGCCCGCCTGCGATTGGGGGCAGTTTCTCGGGGATTTTGTCGGCCGGAACGGTCATTCCGGCCATCGCCGCGAAGGGCAATGCCAGATCCAGAATGCCCTTGGTGCCGATGTACATCTCGCCGATGCGGTCTTTGGGGAGCATCGCCTGCGACTGCTTGAGCATCGCGTCAGCCGACAGGTTTTCCCCCTTTTCGGCGCCAAGGGCCTTGGTCATCAGCTCGGTGTTCTTGGCATAAGTTGAGTAGACGCCGCTCTGGCCCTTGGCCACGTAGCCGACGGGCGAACCTTGCGGGCCGAACATGAAGGGCATGGCTTGGGCCATTTCGGCGGGCATCTCGCCGCCATCGGCGGCCTCGAACTTGGTCTCCCAAGCGTCGATGCTGGTCTCGCCCGCCTTGGATGCACCATCGATGTACTTGGTCTTGTAAGTTACGGACTCCATCTTCTGGCCGTCCATGGCGATCAGGTTGTCCTTGAAAGACTTGAGCGCGGCGGCCGGATCCTTGGACTGGGTGAACATCACGGTGTTGGTGAGCAGGCCCGCGAATGCGCCGCCGACGGGGAAGCCGATCGTCGCGGCCATCCCTTCGGTGGTCTCCATCGTCTTGGTGGCGGCGGCCTTCGCCTTGTCGCCGCCGGGAAGTTCGGTGCGGCTGATAATGTCCTTCATCATTGTGCGGATGCCGGGCGTGTTCATGTCCATTGCGCCCGCCCAGAGGTAGTTGCCGCTGGGGAGTTTGTTCATCAGCGCGGCGGCGTTTCCCTTGCCCGCAAAGACCTTGGCCAGGTACGACTCGCCCTTAAACGCGCCGTTGGCTTCCATGGTGATGCCGGAAGAGCCGAACTTGAAGCCGCTGACGATCACCTGCGTGTCACGCACGATGGTTTCGCCGATCCACTTGGCGACGACCAAGTTCTTCTCCTGCGCTTCCTGCCCGACCGCTTCAAGCTGGTCCTTGGCCTGCTTCTCCATCTCCCTGATGCCCTTCTCGGCGACGGGACGGAGGCGGTCCATGTTCACGATGGCCATGATGTCCAGCGAATCGGTGATTTCCTCGCCGGACTTGCCCATGCGGGTCTTGAGTGATGTGGCCGCGTCGGGCTTGCCGGTGAACTTCTCGACCAGTTCCTTGTCGGTGCCCATGACGGCATAGCCATCACCGAGCAGCTTGGAAAACGCGTCCTCACCATCGGGCGTGGCGAAGGAATCGAGCTTGCCCTCACCGGCGGGCTTGGCGCCGAAGTTACCCAGGAAATCCTCGTACTTGGTGACCGGGATCAGGACGACCATGCGTTCCAGGCCCTGCTGCATGGCGGCCATGTCATCCTCGTCATCGGCGTCCGCGTCTTTCTTCGCGTCGGCCTTCGGGTCGGCCTTCGCGTCTTTTTTGTCGTCCTTGTCGGCCTTCTTGGCATCGACCGGCTTGTCCTTGGGGCCATAGATCACGATCGCGATGGACTTGCCGGTGTCGATACCGCCGCCCATGCCGGACATGGAGAGCAGATCATCCACCGACATCATCGGGATCGGCGAATCCACGGCCGTGGCGAGAGACGCGAGATTCTTCTGCAGCGTCACCGGCGAAGGAATCACGACGGAGATCATGGCGTTGTCCGGCAGCTTTTCGACCACCGGCGGCACAGCCATCGCCGCCGAGAGAGCCAGTGTCATTCCACAGACCGCAACCAAACCCTGTACGCGCTTCATGATCAATCCTTTATGGTGCTCGCGGCGGCAAGTTCTGTCGTTGCGCCGCTGGCATGTTTCGCTTTCTGGTTCGGAATCCCCTCGCGGACATTCCGATGTTCAACCCAATCCCCGAACGGCCGCGATCGGTGCGGCCATCAGCCCAACTGGAGGCCGAGTATACCTGTGTAACAAGCGGGTAACGAACGCCGCTTTGCCGCGGCGGAGGGCCGCCGCGCCGGTACGCTCAGATATCCGCCGGTACACATCCGGCTTCCAGTAGCAAATCGCGCCAGACAGGTGGACCCCATGCACACACGTAGAACTCTGCAATTGCTGATGTTTGTGTCGCCACTGGCCGCGTCTGCGGATGTGGGGATTGCTGGCGATGATCCGAAACCGGCGACGCCAGCACCAGCCGCTTCGGGACCTGCGGGATCAGATGCGAAGGCCGCGCCAGGCATGGACAATGGTCGCGACCGGACGCTCCTGGACATCGCGCAGCGATACGGCACCTTTCGACTCGCCAGCCCGACGCCCGCGTGGGCGATCGCTTCATGCCGGGTTGTCGCTCCGGGCGAGATCTCCGGAGTTCCCAGCCGCTCCGACGACCAGCGCACCCACGGGAACAAGATTTACAAACTCTGGGTCTCCGACTTTGACGCGTACATGCGGCTCTCGGGACTGGACCCTCGCGGGGACAAACCGCCCGTTGTCGAACCCGCCGCGGACGCGAAGCCGAGCATCATCGCTCCGATCGGGTTGACACTCGTGAAAGAGACGTTTGAGTCAATCGAAGTACCCAAAGCAGAAGAACCAAAGCCGAACCCGTATCGACGCGATCTGGTTGTCGACGGCGATCGCGCGTTTCGCCAGGGCGCGCCCGCCGAACTTTTCATCATGACCAAACTCGATCCGAAAACACCAGACACCGACATCGGCTGGATCTACGCGGTGATTTCGACCGACCGCAAGACGGTTCTGCGCTCCGGACGGATCGAATCGTGCATGAGATGCCACGAGCAGACAACCCGCGATCGGCTGTACGGACCCGAGAGCACATGGCCGAAGGACAAGGAGGGGAATGCGATGTTGCCGATTGTGAGGCCTGCGGGCACAAAGCCGATCGAGCAGGCGCCCGCGGCCCCGACAACCGCGCCGCCGGGAAAGAAAGCGACCCCCACCTCGCCGGCAGCGCCGATTGCGCCGAGCACGCAAGCGCCTCCATCATCGCCGCCAAAACGCTGAGGTTGCCTTTGAGCCCGAAGGGCTCGCATGGAGTAGCCGGGGGCAAGCGATGTCGCCGCAGGCGACGAGCGCCGCCCCCGGAAACGGACGCACCACCACCACCCCTTGTCTTTGTATTTCCGACCCTGAAAGGGGCGCACATACCTCTTGAGTCACTCGCCGATTTCGATATTTTGGACGCATGTCCCAAACCATCACACGCTTGCTCATCCACATCGTCTTTTCAACCAAGCACCGCGAAGACCTCATCCTTCCCGCGTTCGATCGCGATCTGCACCGCTACATGTCGGGCATCTGCAAGGCCATCGAATCGCCGGTGCTGGAAATCGGCGGCACGGAGAACCACATACATGTGCTCACGAGTTTGTCCAAGAAGGTCGCTCTCTCGGACCTCGTCATGCACATGAAGAAAGACTCTTCCAAGTGGATTAAGACGCACGCGACGGAAGCAAAGGGCTTCCGCTGGCAAGACGGATACGCGGCGTTCTCGCTCGGCGAGTCCGGGATGAAGGGCATCACCAAGTACATTCGCACGCAGAAGGAGCACCACAAGAAGGTCTCGTATCAGGATGAGTTGCGATTGTTCGTCAAGAAGTACAACGTCGTTGAGTTTGATGAGCGGTACGCGTGGGATTGACAAGCGGCGCGTGCGACCCTTTCAGGGTCGATATCACAAGGCACGAAAAATGGGGTCGTTGTTCGCGTTCCGGGGGCGGCGCTCGATCGCCTGCGGCGATCTTCGCTTGCCCCCGGCTACTTCATGCGAG
>JBKJOD010000341.1:0-3893 GCA_046593245.1 Phycisphaerales bacterium | reverse complement strand
TTCTCGGGATCGACAAGCTTGCCGATGGTCATGGCCTTGACGCCGTGGACGAGAAAGGGCTGGAGCGTGGAGCCGCGGACGGAGGTTTCCAGGCCGCCGAGGCCGAGCATGGTGGGGAAGGAGGGGCCGTAGATGTCGGCGTCCATCAGCCCGACGGCGTGGCCTTTGCGCGCGAGGCCGATGGCGAGATTGACGGCGATGGTGGACTTACCGACGCCGCCTTTGCCTGCACCGACGGCGATGATGTGCTTGACATCCGGGAGGAGGGGCGTGCCGGGAGCGGAGGGGGCGACGGGAATGGGGCGGTGGCCGGAAGGCGCGGCGGATGCGGCGGATGCGGCGGATGCGGCGTGAGCATCCTCGGTGAAATCAATATGGGCATCGTGGAAGGTTTCACCGGCGCGGGTGATGGCGGCGCGGGTGGCTTCTGTGAGCTGCTGTGTGATTTTGGCGCGCTGAGCAGGGGCGAGGCCTTTACCCGCGATGCGGATGCTGGCGTGGCCGTCGCAGTAGTTGAGTTTCTGAATGGCACCGGGGGGGAGTGCGGCGGCGAGTGCGGCGTGGAGCTGGTCTTTGGAGAGGGGCATGAAGGAGGGTATGAGCAACTATTCGCCGATGGCAGTGCGGACTTGTTTGATGCGATCCGCCCACGGCGGGCCGCCAAGGGTGGGGTCGAGGAGTTCGAGCCGCTTGATTTGCACGCGGATGTCGGGGGAGCGGGCACCGTTTTCGTTCTGGGAGTGCTGGATGGCGATCATCTCGCACCACGCGGCCCAGTAGGCGGGATCGCGTTTGGAACTGCCGGGTGCGCCCTCGAAATGGTCGGCGACTTCGCGAAAGGTGGCGAGGGCTTCGGCGTGTTGCGAAGCAGCGCGCTGGGCGCGGGCGAGGGCAAGTTTGTAGCGGGGCCAGAGCGTGGCGTCTGGGCGATCAATCGGGCCGCCGCTGAGACCATCGAGCATGGCGCGGCCTTCGGGATTGCCGGAGCCGGTGAGGGCTTCGCCCAGGAGGAGCGTGTAGCCCGGCTCGCGGGGCGCATCGTGGGTGCGTGACCACGCGAGAGCACGAGTGGCGAACGGGATGATGCGATCCCATTCGAGTTTGGAGATGGCGGGAGAGGAGCCATTGGCGGCTTCGGCGGCGGGGGCGCGGCGGGCATCAAGGGTGCGCCAGAGGGTGTCGGTGATGGTGGCGGCGGCGGGGGAGGAACCGGAAGCGACGACGACGGCGGCGAGATCGAGAGCGCGATCGAGCGCGGGGGCATCCAGAAATGGCGAGTTCAGTTCGCGCAGGACGAGCCGCGCGCCGTCCTGCCGCCAGCGGTCGAGCTGTGTGGCGTCACGGCGAAGCAGAAGCGAAATGGCATCGCGGAGCGCTGGGAGGCGTGGGGACCAGGACTCAGGGAGCGCGGCGAGCGGATCGGATGCGGCGGGATCGCGGCGGGCAAAGAGGTCGACGATGCGGCGCGCGGCGGGAACTGCTTTTTCGGAGTCAGCATCGGAGCGGACGATGAGGACGAGGGCGTCGAGCTCAGTGAGTGGATCGGCAGCGGCAGCGATGATGACAGCGCGTTCCCAGCGGGCCTGGGCGCGGAGTGCGGGGGAGGCGTCCTCGCGAGCGGCGAGCTTGGTGAGCATCAGGGCGGCATCGTCGCGGGCGATGGGGTCCGCCGCGCCGAGAGCGGAGTCGCGGATGCGAGCGACGGCGCGGGCGAGCGCGGCCTCGGGCGGGAGTTTTTCGATGGGTACGGTGGAGGGAATCGCGGCGGCGATCTTGTCGTACGCGCGAATGCGCAGGGCTTCTTTGAGTTCGGGTTGGTCGGCGGGTATGGCATCGGCGACGGAAAGGAGTTCGCGGATGGCGGAGGAGAGGAGCAGGCTGCGGCCGGTGGGTTCGCGGGCGGCGCGATCGAGGAAGGAAGCGGCACGGGATTCGGTTTCGAGCGCGTCGAGCTCGCGCTCGGCCGCGGGGTTGGCGCCGTGGGCGCGAGTGGGGACGGTTGCACCAGCCCGGATCAGCGCGAGGCGGGCCTTGAGCGCGGACGAAGAGGACTCGATCGCTCCGGGTTGGTAGGTGCGGGCGAGAGGTTCAAGCTGCGCGGCAGCCGCCTTAAGTGCGTCGGGCGCTCGATCTCCAAGGCCGATTGAGGCGTGGATGAGCGCGGCGGCGAGGGAGAGGGTGCGCGACTCGGCGAGCGGGCCGGTGGGCGGATTCGGCGGCGGGAGCGCACCGAGAAGTTTGGCGGCGGATTGCGCGGTCTCGCGGGCCGGCTCGTGGGTTGACGCCGCGCCGAGCAGGAGTGTGGCGAGAGCTTTGAGATACGGAATGCGCTGGCCCTGCTCGAGGTCGACGAGGTTGTGCAGGGCTTGCTCGACGGAGTCGGCGCGAGCCTGACCACCGACGAGCTGGGCTTCGAGCCGGGCGACGGAGAGGTTGGCCGCAGATTCGGCACGTTTGGTCAAGTCGAGAGCTTCTGCGGCGCGATCGCGGATGGACTTGAGTTCGGAGCGTGTCGGGACGCCGAAGAGGACGTTGATGTCCGCGCCGCCGCCGGAATCGAGACCCGCCAGATCAAGCGCGGCAGCGGCGCGATCGGCGAGCCAGGAGGGGACACGATCATCGGCGGGGGCCAGGGCGATGAGACGGCGCTCCAGCTCATCGCAGCGGGTGAGGAGATCAAGGCGCTGGGCGGGTGTCAGCGCGGGGGCGGCGAGTTGCTGCTTGGCAGTGGTGAGTTGATTGTCCAGATCGGATGAGGAGGGCTGGGCGTGGACGGATGGCGCGAGCGCGAGCGTGGCGATCAGCGTGGCGAGTGCGGGATGAGAAACGCGTGTGGGCATCAGGGAGCGATGATGGTGGGAGGCGAGATCAGATCCTGCTGGGTCTTGACAACGCGGTAGCCCGCGCCGCCGCCGTGTTTAGTGCCAATGGCCTGCATGATGCCGGTGGAGTCTTCATCAAGGAACTGGATGGTCTGTATGAGCACGGGGCGGCCGGAGCCGAGCAGGCCGGATCGAACGGGGTTGAGCTGTTCGAGCTTGGACATGGTGGCGTCGAGGCCGAGTTCCCAGACGCCGCCACCGGAGCGGAGAATGGAGCGGGAGAGGAGGAAGACGGCGTCGGGTTTCAGCGAGAGCGCGAGCTCGACGCCGGCGAGGGGGCTGGAGCGGCCGGAGGGCTCTGCCGCGGCGAGCCAGTTGTGCAGGAGTTCCTTCGCGCTGGGCGTGGCACGGACGAGGACCGGAGCAAAGGACTCCGCCCCGGGGCCGCCATCAACAGTGCGCCGGAAGAGGACGACGCCAAAACGCTGCGACGAGGAGAGGCGGCCGACGGAGCGCTCCAACTCGTTGATGACCATGGGCAGCGACGTCACCATCGGGCCGGAGCAATCGACGACATAGACAACGGAGGAGACGCTGGATGCGCCGAGGCCGCCGAACGTGACGGAGGGCGCGCCACCCCCACCCGCGCCGGGCGTGGCAGCGGAAGTGCCGGTGGTACCGGTCGAGTTGAAGAGCGAGCCCGAGGCGAGTGAGGAACCGACAAAGCTGCCGAGGGAGGAGGTGATGGGATTGGGGGCCGCGCCGGTGGAGAGCCCCACGAGCGGACTTTCAGTCACATTGGGAATGAAGAGAGGCGAGAGGGAGCCGTCGGTGACGGGCGTGGAAGGCGCGTAGGTTGGTGTCGTGGAGGTCGAACGCGGCACGGCGCTGGTCGAAGTGAAGGGCGAGTCGCCAGCGGTTTCAAACGAGACACCCGCGCCCGACGAACCTGTGCTCGGTGCGAGTGCGGTGCGCCAGACAACGAATCCGGCGGCGAGAATCACCAGGCCGTGGATGATGCCACTGAGGATGAGCGGAAGAGTGGGGATGCGGCGGCGCGAGCGGCGGGTG
>JBKJOD010000168.1:0-8237 GCA_046593245.1 Phycisphaerales bacterium | reverse complement strand
ACGCGGTGTTGGGCACCCACGTGCCGAAAAGGCCGCCGGCGTTGTAGCGACGGGTGCAGCGCGAGGCACGAACCTGCAGGGTGCAGACGGCGCTCGTGCTGTTGTCAAACGGAGTGTTGATGCACGCTCCCGCGGTGGCGGCACAGTTCGCGGTGGTGGTGCAGCCGGAGATCGGCGGCGTGTTGGACGGCATGCAGCAGGTGTTGGTGTAGAAGTTGCCGCCCAGGCCAGGAGAGAACGGCGCGGTGTTCGCATCGTTGGAGCCGTTGGGATAGTTCTGGCAGTTGGGCAGGAAAGTGATGACGCAGAGCGTGCCCGAGGCGGGGTTGGCCGGATCGGTGCAGCAGCACGCGCCAAGACTGGAGCCCACACCGAAGGTGGAGGGCTTGCAGGTAGACGCGCCGCAGGTGACGCTGTCGCCCTGATATTTGCCTTGCAGACCGCCGGTGGAATAGGTGCCGGTGCAGTGCGTGGACGCCTGAATGGAGCAGACGATGTCGGAGGTGAGCGTGGCATTGAAGCAGCATGCGCCGATGCCGACGGTGCCGGCCGGGCAGCTGGGGCCCGCGGAACAGGCGATGCCGTTGCCGGAGTAGACCCCGGCGACGCCGCCGAGTGCGACAGTCCTGGTGCAACGCGAGGAAAGCTCGAAGGTGCAGGTGACGGAGGAAATCCCGTCGGGCGAGTAGCAGCACGCACCGGAGACGGTGTCGCAGATGGTCGGCGTGCAGGTGGTCCCAACGCCCGCGAAGGAGCCGGCGCGGCCGCTGTTTGCAGCAGTCGCCGTGCAGTGGGAGGAGACATCCAGTACACAGACCGTGCCACCGGAGTAGTAGCAGCACGCGCCGATCGCGGCGTTGCATGTGGAAGGCGTGCAGGCGATGCCATCGCCGAGATACACACCCGTCAGACCGAAGGGGGGCAGGGCCTGCGTGCAGCGAGTGGGGAGCGTCACGAAGCAGGCCGTGGAGTCGGAGTTGGAGTCGTAGTAGCAGCACGCGCCGCTCACCGCGGAGAAGTTCGCGATGGCGCTGGTGGCGGAGCCGCACTCGTTGGTAGCGATGACGCGGTAGCGTCCATCGCGCACAGCGGGGGCCGCGAGCATGTTGACGCGCAGCTGGAAGCCGTGCGTGCCCTCGTAGGTCCAGGTGTCGTCGAAGGTGAACTGGCCGCAGGAGTCCTGCAGATCCACCCACGTGTTGGAGTTTGGCGTGGTCTCGCGCTGCCACTGCATGGTCATGGGGTAAGAGCCAGAGACGAAGACGTTGCCGACCATGCCGAAGCGGGTGTATTCACGCTGGATCACGTCGTATGGGCCGCCGGCGATCGCCGGGGGCTCGCAGCCGATGGAGGCGCCGTTGAGATAGAGCACGCCGCCGCGGCCAAGATCGCTCAGACCCGCATTTGGGCCACAGGACCCGACGGGCGGATTCCACGCCACAAGCAGCGCGTTTCCACTCGCGCTCATGGACTGCTGCAGGCCGATTGTGCCGGTCGGCGGATAGGGCTGACCGCCATTGAGCGTCTGGATGTAGCTCGCCAGGTCCATCGGCACGCCGAGGTTGATCGAGGTGCTCCAGATGAACGAGCCGCTGCCGCCGTTGTACGCGCCGACGATGGTGTTGCCATCATCGCTGATCGCGGATGGGATCATGTTGCGTGTGCCCTGGCCACCGGCGAAGGAGCCGGGCACCTTGCCGATTTGGACCATGTCCCAGCCGCCGGTGCCGGCGTTCTTGACGTACTTGATCAGATCGCCAAACTTGCTGCTATCCAGGAAGACATAGTCGGCCTTGCCGGAGCTCACTGTTGAGGCGATGACCGCGCCGTTGCGGGTCATCACGGCTTCCTTCAACCCGCCCGCGCCGTACTCATCGAGCACGGTTTCTGTCGAAGACAGGCAGGGGTTCCGAGGCGAGCATGAAGCGCTGCCGATCCAGAAGTTCGTTGAGCCGCACGCCGCTTTGGTGGTCGCTGAACAGTTCAGCGAGTTCGCATTGCAGCACGCGCCCGTCGCCGGGCTCGAGGGGCATGGATTGGGCGTGCATGATGTGCTCGACAGGGCGGTGCTGGTGATCGGGCAGAGCGAAGGATCGACCACAGTGCAGGAAGAGCCGTTGCAGCACGCACGCGGCGTGCGCGGGAGCAGAAACTGGCCGGTGGCCAGATCGCGATCCCAGACGGCAAGACAGGTTGCGTTGCAGGAGAGAATCGCGCCGCCGGGTGCGGTGCTGGCGTGCGTGTCGCGACCGAGCACAACCAGACCATCAGCGGACACCGCCCATGCCTGATTGAAGTTCTGGCAGCCCGCGTTTGTGGCGATGAGCGGGAGCATCTGCACGGAGGTGTCGTTGCTGTCATAAATGAAGCCACGGGTGCCACAGGCGACACTGCCGAACGCGCCGTACCAGGAGCCCCCCACTATGTACCGACCGTTGGAGGAGATGGAGTATGGAGTGGCGATGCCCGCGTCGCAGTGGGCCGCGCCCTGACCGGCGCCCCCGGTGTTGTTGGGGATCGAGCCCGCGTTGGTCCAGGAATCGGTCGCAGACGAAAACCGGAACGGGAGCGTGTGGCCATGGCTGCACGGATAGTTGCCGCAGGCCAGATCTCCGCCGATCCAGTAGTTGGGCGATCCGCAGGCCGCCTGCGTGGTGTATGTGCACACGCCGGTGGTGGCGTTACAGCAGCCGCCGGTCACGGGCGCGACCGCCGCGCACGGATTCGGGCTGCACGATGAGATGTTCAGCACTGTGTAGCCCGGATTGAAGCACTGCGAGGGTTCCATGATCACGCAGGTCGTGCCGTTGCAGCACGGACGCGCGGGGGTGTAGTTGCCGAACAGCCCGGGGCTGCTCTGCGGCCAGTACGTCGAGCCGTTGAAGCCGTTGTACAGGCCGGTCTCGGCAAAGAAGTTCCCGGCGGTGATGTCCGACATCTGGATGCCGCCATCGGCGCTGCGCAGCACCGGGCCGCGGAGCAGAAAACCGGTGCCACGGGTGAACGTGGTCAGCCGCGAGTAGACATTTGGATCCAGAATCGTGCCGATGACGGTGTTCCCGTCGTTGGAAAGATCGCTGCCGATGGTGGTGATGATGAGCTTGGGTTGCGCCATCGCGATCGAAGCGGTCGCGAGAATCAACGCCAAACACAGGAACCAGTTGCTGCGTGCACGATCCATCGTGGTGCTCCGAAAAATGCGGCCGTACGGGAGGAAGGAAACCGAAAATCGCCGCGGCGTCTTTCGACGCCGCGGCGGGAAGTATCAGAAATCAGCGACGACGCCGACGGGCCATCACTCCCATGCCCACGAGGGCCAGCGAGCCGGTGCCCGCGGCGGGAACGTTCAGCACGATGTAGGCCGTGCTGGTAGCGGTCGCCGTAACGCTCGGGGTATCGGAGAGCCGCACATACACGACGAGTTGACCCGCATCGTTCAGGGTCATCGTTCCACCATCGCCGTTGCCGGCGGTGCCGGTGCTGAACTGGCTGACGTACTTGAAGACACCCGTTTCAACCTCGATGGGCTGGGTGGTGTAGAGCAGCGGCACGAGCCCGTTGGTGGGGTTCCAATCGTACAGAACGTTGATGCCCTGGAAGGCGTCGGTGGGAGGAACCTGCCCGACCACCCCGACAGTGGACCCGGGAGCTCTCTGTGTGAGCGCGGTGGCGAAAACAACATCGCCGGAGTTGTTGAGGGCGAGTGAAGGCGTGCTGCCTCCGGAGAGATTGATATAGGCACCCGAAATCCCCACCGCCGCGTCGCCGGAGCGGGCGATGGCGTGAAGGCCGGTGGGGGAAGTGATGGCGTTGTATCCCAGACCCGGAGTTCCGACGAAGATCGCTTCGGCGTTGCCCTGGATACCCGGGATGGTCACCAACCCGTCGCCGAACTGGTTGTATGTCAGCGCCACGGTCGGCTGAACGGCCGCCGTGCTCGTGCTCTGCAACGAGCCGTAGTAGGCGATCGTGCCGCCGTTGTTGATGCGCATGCCCGAAGCGTTCACGGACCCGGCGTGGACATTGCTCGCGGTGGTGAAGCCGGGGGCGATGTCATTCTGGCGCTGCACAAACGTCGGAGTGAGGCCGCCCGCCGCAGTGGAGACCATGAGGTACTGAGTGTTGTTGATGCCAGCCGTGGCGACCGTATCGCCGCCCGCTCCGTTCGCGGTGTACAGCATGCCAGCGTTGGAGAACGACTTGGTGATGCCGCCAGTGTTTACACCGCCGGTGAACGTCGCCGAGCCGTTGCTGGTGTTCAGGCCGCTGATCGGGTCAGCATGTGCCGGAACGTTCACACTCTCCTGATAGATCTGGGTGTTCTGGGCCGCGCGAGTGCCGGAGCCGGGGGTGTAGATCCAAGCCGTGGAGTCGTTCGCGGTGGTGACACCACCGGGGCCGGGGTTGTAGGTTGATCCGGAGATGAGCGTGCCGCGGGACAGGAAAGCGGCGTCATACGCGACCGTGCCGTTGCGAGCCATGCCCATGAAGAATCCGCCGACGCCGTTGGCGACCGAGCTGCCGTTGCCGCCGTTGGCGAACTGCGGTCCACCCGCGCCGAAGGGAAGATCACCCGTACGGGCGATGATGGTGGTCGCGCCACCTTGGGCGATCAGACTAAGAGCGTACGAGTTGCCGGTCGTGGCGGCGAGTGTCGTCGTCGCGGTGACAGGGCCAAGCGCGGCGTTTGCACCAGCGTACGAGGTGCCCGGTGTGGGCTGCGAGGTGGCCGCGAAAGCGATCGGGGCGAGGTATGTGCCCGAGGAGTTCATATCGCTGAACTGCGAGGTGAGCGCGGTGCGGTAGTTGGTCACGTCCATCGCCGTGGAGGTTGCGGGGGCCGCAATGGTCCAGTCGTTGGAGTTGGGAACCGAGACGGCGCGCGAGGCACGCGCGGAGAATGTCTGCGAGCCGAAGGTGCCCGAGTACAACTGCGTGTCGTTCTGCAGCGTGGAGGTGCTGGTGGACGTGTTGATGCCGGTGCCAGCGGGGCTGCCCAGCGGATTCTGAATCTGCGCCCCAAGGCCGACGGCCGAGCCGGAAACGCGCAGGTTGCTTGATGTGCTGAACCCGCTGCCGGTGAGCGTGGCACCCGAGCCGATGATCAATCCGGTGTTCGGATCAACCTGACCGGTCATCCAAGTCTGGTACGGAGCGACGTTCGGCGAGTTGTTGATGCCGGTGCTGGCGCTGAAGATGCCCACGGCATTTGTGGTGGTGGTGATACCGCCGATGGCGACGCTGGACCGGATCGTTCCACCGAAGTAGATCCGCCCGTTCCCATCGATCCAGGGCTGCGAGGCCATTGAAGCGGCCTGCCAAGTCCACGTCGGAGTCGCGCCGCCGTTGTACGCGAGCGCTCCGGGTGCATTGCCCGCGCCCGCGCCGTAATCGTGGCTCGTCCACAGATACACACTCGGGGGAGCGATGTTGATGGCTTTGGCTGATGTTGCCATACCGACGCACGCCGCGATGCTCGCGGCTGACAGCATTCCGATCGACAGTTGACGACGCATGACGCTCTCTCCTCTTGTAATCCCCGTGTCCGGGGACGTGAACGGAACTCTGGGTTTCACCCAGAGACAATGGAAATCTATCACGTCAGGTCCGATTGGCAACACAAGTGTTGTCATAAATGACAAATTTTGTGACGTTTGCCTTGCCGTCACTGGCCGAGTTCGCGTTTGCGCGTATCCTTTCGTAGAGTAGAGAGATTGAGATGCCAACCATAGTACAAACAAATCTCGGGGCCTTCCCAATCACTCGTATCGAGTTGCCCAGTGGCGACACCATCGAGACGATCCGGCGGGCCGTGCATGAGGCCCGGGCCGCGTTGGCCGCGGTGCTCGAGGCGGCGAGTGTGGATGCCACCAAGACCCGCGAGACGGCGCGGCAACTCAACGTCAACCGCGGCATGGTCTGGCGGGTTTCACGCGTGGTGGGTGCCCAAGATGATGTGACGGCGGCGACGCACCTGCCCGGATCGGTCGGGCTGGAGCGATTGCTGGAAGCGTGCCGCCTGCGCGGGGTGGAAGCGGACGTGCTCGGCGCGGCACGCGCGGCCGTTCGCCAGTTTCATGATGTCGTACAAAGCCACTCCGGCGATCGGCGCACGCTGGAGATTCTACTCGCAAACGCCGGAGCGCAGAGCACATCCGCGAATCTGGAGAACGCACGGCGTTCCATGTTCGAGGGTGGATGCGCCGTGTGGGGCGTGCGCGCTGAAGTCCGTATTCGATCCATGTTTCTCGCGCCCAGTCCCGAGGACCCGACACAGTTGGACCAGGCGGATGTCGCAGGGTACGGCGGGCTTCGCCGCCTGCGGCCGGTGCCGTGGCCGATGAGCTACAAGGCGGTGTATCAGGACGATGGAACCTCACAGGCGCCGCCGGAAGAGCCGATCGACCTTGCCGGCGCGTATGACAGCTCGCTGCCGCTGCTGAGAGAGTTCTGCAACCCGAGCGACCTGAGCATCAAGGCGGTCATCACGCAGCGGGCGACGCGTCACGAGCTGCCGGTGCTCGCCGGCGGTGGGAGCGAGGCGACCACCTGCGTGTTCGGCACGATTCACAAGCGGATCTACCCGGCACGCCGGACGCCGCAGTGCCGCATGGGCGGCGCGCTGGTGGTGATGGACACGCCCGTTGAGCGGGTGATGTTCGACACGTTCGTGCACAAGTCGCTGGAGATCGCGCAGCCGCCGCAGGTGATTCTGGTGGACCGCCTCACCCGCCCGCACGGCTACAACGACGATGAGATTCTCAGCGAGGCGCTCCCGATCGACGCGGCGATCCGCCAGCTCGGCCCGGGCGCGGCGGGCGCGGTGACGCCGCACTTGCCGTGGTACTCGCGCATGGTGGAGCGCGTCTGCACCCGCATGGGCTTCAAGTCCGACGAGTTCGTGGCGTACCGGATGGAGATGGTGTATCCGCCGATTCCGACGGCGCTGGTGGCGCGGTTTGAGTTGCCGGAGTAGCGGCGGCAATGCGGCGACCCGCTGGCGAGGCGATCTGGATGCAAACGCGAGTTTGTGCGACCACGTCAACTCTTTGAGCGAGATTTCCGGCGCGACTTGGTAGCAGGCGCATTGGGATCAGCGAGCACTCGGAAGTATCCCTTGATGCATCGCGCATTGCGCACGCAAATCTGAATGTGGCTCTTCTCGTGGAACCCGGCACCCGGGTATATGGGGTGGCCCTCGACGAAAACGCCGCGGACGGTGTCGAAGGGCTCGGCTCCGGATCGACGGCGTGTGGCGTGCAGATGTTCCAGCACCGCGCAATCAAGAAAGCGGCGGAGCAGATCATTACCTCCGACATTTTCCGGTGGGTGCTCCCCCGCCCGCGCGAGTGCTTCCAGAAGTGCTTCGTGTGTTTTCCTCACCAGCTCAATCATCGCATGGTCCAGCAGGTTCAGGCAACGCTCTGGATCGATGATGGCACCCACCACCGCCGACTGTAAGATCTTTGGACCCGACATGCGAGGGCGATCACGAAGCTCGCTGGCGTAGTCCAAGGCTCGCGCCGGGTTGTTCTCCCAGAAATACACACCATGCCCAAGCCAGTCGTAGTCGTTCCGACTGGGCTTCAGTGTTGCTTTGCCGGAGAAAATGGAACTGGAAACCGCCTCATCGCAGCCGTGAAATCCGAGCATGAAAGACGGGAGCACGTTGTACACGGATCAATCCGCTCGATAGTGCTTTGAGAGCTTGCCAGTCTTCTTGTCCAGAATGCCCGCTTCTACCAGGAAGGCGCGAGCGGATGCCTTGCTCTTGAGCACTTCCTTCATGACCTTCTTGGAGGCCTTCAGATGCTCGGCAACAAGCTGACTGGAGGATGTGGGTGATCGCATGGTGGTACTGGGCATATCGGGTCTTTCCTCGATGGCCATTATAGCGGCAGCGCAGGTTTCCGGCGGGCTATCGCGCCACAGATCGCCGAGGAGCAAGTCCTCGGGCGATACACCCGTGATCCGCCGCGACGGGAAACAAAGAGGAACATGGGCTGGAAAGCCCATGCCACGATACGAACACGGGCGAGACGCCCCTGCCATGGAATCAATACAGGACGCGCTGGATCTCGGCTTCGTCGGTGAGGCCCAGCTTCACCTTGTCCATCGCGTCGTCGGACATGGTGCGCATGCCGTGCAAGCGCGCGGTTTCGGCGATGGTGACCGAGTCGGTGTTACGGGCGGTGAGTTTGCGCAGCTCGTCGGTCATGCGCATGATCTCGTACACG
>JBKJOD010000024.1:0-7138 GCA_046593245.1 Phycisphaerales bacterium | reverse complement strand
GCATCTCCTGCAGCGTGGCGCGGCGGGAGTCGATGCGGACGAATGTCTGCTGGGTTTCGGCAACCTGGCGTGTGAGTCCCTGGCGATCCTCGCCGAGCTTGCTGAGTGCATCTTGCGACGCGGCGAGATCGGTCTCCGCGGTGGTGAGCTTGGCGGTCGTCGCTTCGAGGGTCTGCTGGGCGAGGGCGTTGCGCTCGGCGAGGGTTTCCTGCTCGGTCTTGTTGCTGGAGGCCTTGGTGGCCAGCGCGGTCATCTGCTCTCGCATCGCGGCGGCGCGGCGGCGGTCGCTCTCGATGGCGGCGAGCAGGCCCGCGCGTTCGCGGTCGATGCTCTGGGCCTGCGAGCGTTTCTGGGATTGCTCGGAGCGCAGGTCGCTGAGATGCTGCTGGGATTGGCCGCGTTGCTGGGCGAGGGTGCCCAGTTCGTGCTCGGCGCGAGTGAGTTCTTCCGCGAGCGCGGCGATGACGTTGGCCTGTTCATTCAGCGCGGTCAGAATCTCAGTGATCCACGCATCGACCGAGTCGAGTTGCTTGGCATCCTCGGCAACCTGCTTCTCGGATTCCTCGATGGCGCGGCGGGTCATCTCCTGGCGCTGCTTGCCGGACTGTTCCTCGTGCCGCGATGATTGCAAGCGGCTTTCGGCCCGGCGCTGTGAGGATTGCAGCTCGCCTCGCCGCAGCTCGTGCTCCTGCTTGCTCGCCTCGAGCGCGGCGAGCACTTCGACGGCCTCTTTGCGTTTGATGTCGAGTTCGGTGAGCTGGTGCGTCAGGCCGCTCAGGCGCTGGATGAGGTCGTCGTATTGATCCAGCACGACCACGGCGCGAAGGGCTTTGTATTCCGAGTCCAGCGTCTTGAAGGTGCGGGCCTTCGCCGCCTGCGACTTCACGATCTTCAGGCGGCGCTCGGTCTGGGCGAGCTGCTCGCGGGTGAGCGTGAGGTTGGTCTCGGTGCGCTCCAGCTTGCGCTCGGCCTCGATGCGGCGGGCCTTGTACTTGGCGACGCCGGCGGCTTCCTCGAAGATCGTCCGTCGTTCCTGCGGCGAGGCGAGCAGCATGGCATCGACCTTGCCCTGCTCGATGATCGAGTAGGCATCGGCGCCAATGCCGGTGTCCAGGAACAGATCGACGATGTCCTTCAGGCGGCAGCGCTTGGAGTTGATGAGATACTGGCTGGTGCCGTCGCGGAAGAGGCGGCGCTCGACCTCGACGGTGTCCGCGTCGATCGGGAGCGCGCGGTTGATGGCGTTGCGGGAGATCGTGATTTCCGTATCCGGAGGGAGCGCGGATGCGGAGGACTCGGTAGAGGGGTTGAGGAGTGGAGCAGCGGAGGAGTCGATCGTCGCCGTCGCGGCGGGCGCATCGGACTCAACCGCGGCTTCGGCGACCACCAGCGTCGAGGCGGCTTCGGGCGCGGCGAGATTCGAGAGCGCGCCGTAGCGGTGCGCGCCGACGATCACGGGGTTGTCGAAGGTCAGCGTGACGCTCGCCATTCCCAGCGGCCTGCGCCCACCGGAGCCGGCGAAGATGACGTCGGTCATCTCCTTGCCGCGCAGCGACTTGCTGGAGCGCTCGCCGAGCACCCACTTAATGGCGTCCACGACGTTGGACTTGCCGCAGCCGTTGGGGCCGACGATGCCGGTGATGGGATCGTCGAAGCGGAACTCGGTCCGGTCGGCGAATGACTTGAAGCCGCTAAGTGTGAGTTTGGCCAGACGCATACCGGGAGCAACCTCCATGTCGCCCATACTTCAAGATGCTCCAGACTCCCCGGAGCTGTGGGGAGGAGGGTACACGAAAAGCGATGCGAATGCGAGAAGAAGAAGGGGAAAGGGAGATGGGGAGAAGGGGAACAGGGATGACACGGTGAGAGCGGTGCGGTGCGGGCCGGGTCTGCGGAAGGTCATGGGGCGCGGGCTGGTGAGCGGTCTGGCGTGGCCTGAGGAAAGACTGGAGGTGCGGGACTGCGGCCTTCAGGTCAGCCATTGCGGGCTCAAGGTCAGCCATTGCAGTCTGAAGGTCAGGCATTGCAGACTCAAGGTCAGCCATTGCAGTCTGAAGGTCAGGCACTGCAGTCTGAAGGTCAGGCACTGCAGTCTTAAGGTCAGGCATTGCAGTCTGAAGGTCTGGCACGGAAGTCTGCAAGACGTGTGTTATCGCGCGCAAACCGCCTGACAAACGGCGAATTGCGTCAAAAACAAGGGAGGAAGCGGTGTGTGCGGCAGTGCCGACCGACCCTTGGCTGAGGTGCTTGGCGCCGAACGAGGGCTGCGGCCGTGGATCGAGAAACTACGCATCCGGGCCGCGGCGGCCCGAACATGGGCTAGTAAGCCCATGCCACGTTACTTCGTCGGGGCCTTCTTCTTCAGCGGCACCACCTTGTTCTTTAGCGTGCCATCGCCGCTGGGCGTGACGGAGGGGTCCGCCGAGGGCAGCGGCTGCGGCTTGGTGGGGTTGAAGATCACGTCGGCTTGCTTGATGGCATCCTGCTCGGTCTCCGGGCGGTCGGCCAGGGCCGTGACCTGCGCCGCCTCGTAGATCTCGGCGCGGAGGCGGTCTTCCTCGGTGGCAAAGGTTGCGTTCACGGCGGCGACGCTCCCGCGGTCCTCCGCCTTGGCCAGCGCATACACCACGCCGACCACCTGCGAATAGCTCATGGCCAGCCCGGGCTTGGGGTCTTCGGGCGTGGGCTTGTGGGCGAGATACTCAATGAAGTTGGCCAGATCCTCGGGGGCCTTGGACTGCGTGGCCTGATTGCTCCGCGGGTCGCGATAAATGATGCGAAGGTCGTCGGTCGGGCTTTGGGCCGTCATCATGAAACGGTCATCCCAACAGGAAACCAGCATGGGCTTCTGGATGCGGATGCCGCGGTAGTCGTTGGCCCGGGCGGAGGGCGTCCAGTGCGGGTCCACGCCGCCAAAGAGCACAATCCGCGGCTCACCCTGCTGGGTGATGTAAATGAGCGGGTCAGTGGATGGAACCAGATCAAGGATGAACTTCGGGCGCCCCCCCGATCCGCCGTCGCCGATGGGGATGCTCAAGATCAGCGCATCGCTCCGCTTCCGGAGCGCTTCGTAAGCCGCGATGCGGATTTCCAGATTGGGATCGCTCACGATGTCTTTCAGGGCCAGATTGACGGAGGCGTTGGCGGGCAGATCGCCCAGCAGCCGGATCGCATCCACCCGCACCGAGGGCATGCCCTTGCGGGCCAGTTCGATCAGCGGTCCGGCAGAGCGGTTGTCGCCAAGCCGCGCTCCGGTGCGCAGTGCGGCCAGCCGCGGGGCCAGCTCCGGATAGTCGTACAGCCCCTGCACGAACGGAATCGAGCTTTTGCCCATCGCCTGCAGACACCAGCTCAGATCATCCGCCAGTGCGGGCATGCTCTTGAGCGACTCGGTGTACTGCCGCGAGAACTCCTCGGGCGCGGCGGAATCCACCCGCATGTGTCGCACCAGTTGCAGAAACTCGTCCCCATGCTCCCGATACGAGTTGGGAACCCGCAGCGCGACGGACTGGTACCCCGCGGTGCCCGCGCCGTTGCCGCGGCCACGGGCGATCATGCCATCATCGCTGGAGGTGCGGGGGAAGCGGCTGTTGATGGCCTGCACGATGGAGCGGGCCCGGGCGAAGGAGTCGTTGTCCAGCACCATCTCGATTTGCAGCGGATCGGTGACCTTGCCGCCTGCGAGAATGCGCCCGGTGGTGCGGGTGACTTGCAACTCGCCGGAGGCATTCAGAGATGAACTGGAAAAGGGATTGATGAAGATGGGCCCGCTGGCCTGAGCGATGCGCCGGGTCTTGATGGCGCCGAAAACGGCCGCGGGGCCGATCCGCAGGTCAGTGGTCCAGAGCTGCCCGCCTTCCAGGGAGGTGACGCTGGACCCCGGAAGCGCACGGACGAAGACATCAAACGGTGAGCCCTCGGGGGAGCCGGGCGCGACACGGGCCTCAACGATGACCACGGCGACGTTCTTGGAGCGGATGAACTCCGAGGGAGTCATGGTCTCAAAGCCGGGAATGTTGGCACTCACCGCACCGCGGCCGATGCCGTTGCGTGCCGCCTCGCGTTCCATGGTGGCCTGCACCGTCTGGTCCAGGTTGTCCGCACCGCCGGTGCCGTTCAGGCCGACCACGATACCCAGCCCGGAGACGAGTGTCGCGTCAATGCCGCGGAAGCTGGCCTCGGCTCCGATGGTGCCCCGGAGCGGCTGCGGCACATCGCGGACGACCGATGGCGGCGGATCGACGCGTTTGGCTTCCTTCACCGGCCCGCCGCAGGCCGACAGTGCAATCGCGGCGATCGGCAGCAGGAGGGACAGTGCATCACAGGACCGAGCGGTCGGGCGGCCAGCAGTCATGAGCGATCTCCAGCGTCGGACGCGAGCGATCAAGGTGTCAGCCCCGAACGGCCGGTGCGTCTGCGACGTGCCCGCGTGGTGGCGAGCGGCGTGTGTTGCAACTTGGTCCGCACGCGGGGCGCGGGAAGTTGCAGCCACAGGGTACGGGAGGGGAAGCAACGGGCAATGGGAACGTGGATGGCGAGAGAAATGGCACGCGCGGGGAGGACTGGAAACGACGTTCAAAATGACGTGCAGGCAAGAGACGGATGAAGGATGTGGGTGTCGGTGATTGTCGGATGATTGGTCGTTCGGCCAAGTACTAGGGGTGGTAGTGGGGGATGAGTTCGGGCACAAAAAAACACCAAATGTCGGCACGCGACAGGGCTGGGGATAACTTTTTCTTGACATTCCAAGTCTATATTTTGCAATGGGTTGCGCCGAAGTGACAGGAAGTTGACAATTGCTCCACAGTATTTTGGGGTTGGCGGGCTTGCAGACACGATCTGTAGTGGTAGACTCCCCATCCCACGGCTCGTGGGGAGCCGGTCTGGCAAGGAGTGCCAGATGTGTACCGCACGCTACTTTACTCGTCTTCTGTCCGGTCTACGCCAGCCAAGTTTGCTGATCGTATGAGCCGAAATGTTTGGGCTAAGGTTGGGTGTGAATCCAATCTTGCCAAGGGTGTCTCATGCCTGTTCTGTGTGATTCGCAAATTCGAGAGTTGATCCCGATCGAGCCGTTCGCGGAAGCGAACAAGCGGCCGGGGAAGATCTCCTACGGGGTGTCCAGCTACGGCTACGACATCCGCGTGGGCAGCAAGTTCAAGATTTTTACGCCCACACCGCGCACGGGGCAGATCACCGTGGTGGACCCGAAGGCGTTCAGCCCGGACCTGTTCGTGGAAGTGGACTGCGCCGGATTCGGCACGGCGGAGAACGGCGGCGATCATGTGATCATCCCGCCGAATTCTTTCGCGCTGTGCGAGACGGTGGAATGGATCGAGATTCCCCGCGATGTGCTGGTGATCTGCGTGGGCAAGAGCACGTACGCACGCTGCGGCCTGATTGTGAATGTGACCCCGCTGGAGCCGGAGTGGAGAGGCAAGATCACGCTGGAGATTTCCAACACCACGCCGCTGCCGGCGAAGGTGTACGCGAACGAGGGAATCGCGCAGCTGGTGTTCTTGAAGGCGGATCGGGTGTGTGCGGTGAGTTATGCGGATAAGGCGGGGAAGTATCAGGATCAGGTGGGTCTCACGCTTCCCAAGGTCGACTGCTGAGTTGGCGCGAGGCGGTCCGGAGGGACCGTTGTGAAGGGCCGAGGGCTTGCGGAGCGCCGCTCTCGGATGTGATGGAAGAAATGGCCGCGGCTCTGATCGAGTCGCACGACGGTGTGGGAGTAGGTCGCTACATGAAGATCACACGCAAGTTTACAGTGGCTGGGCAGGATCCGTTCGCGTCTGTCAAGTGGGTCAAGCGTTCATCGAAGATCACCAATCCCGACGGCTCGGTCGTCTTCCAGATGGATGATGCCGAGGTGCCGGAAACTTGGTCGCAGCTCGCGACCGACATCATGGTCTCCAAATACTTCCGCAAGGCGGGGATTCCGCAGGAAGGCCAGTCTAGCAAGACCGGTCCGGAGAAGTCCGCGCGCCAGGTGATCCACCGCCTCGCTGGCTGCTGGAAGTTCTGGGGCGAGAAGCACAACTACTTCGACACCCCCAATGACGCGAAAGCGTTTTATGACGAACTCGTCCACATGCTGGTCCACCAGATGGCCGCGCCGAACTCGCCGCAGTGGTTCAACACGGGTCTGAACTTCGCGTATGGCATCACTGGTCCGGCGCAGGGCCACTTCGTGCCCGATCCGTACAGCGGCAAGGTGGACCTGGCGAAGGATGCGTACACGCACCCGCAGCCGCACGCCTGCTTTATCCAGAGCGTCGCGGATGATCTGGTGAGCGATGGCGGCATAATGGATTTGTGGGTCCGTGAGGCGCGGCTGTTCAAGTACGGCTCTGGCACCGGCACAAACTTCTCGAGCTTGCGGGCCGAGAGTGAGAAGCTCTCCGGCGGCGGCAAGAGCAGCGGGCTGATGTCGTGGCTGAAGATCGGTGACCGCGCTGCGAGCGCCATCAAGAGCGGCGGGACCACCCGCCGCGCGGCGAAGATGGTCTGCCTGGACATGGACCACCCGGACATCGGGGAGTTTGTGAACTGGAAGGTCCGCGAGGAGATTAAGGTCCAGGCGATGGTGGAGGGGATGAAGGTCATCGCGAACAAGAAGGCGGGCCCGTCCGACAAGATGACCATCGGCGAGACGGCCGCCAAGCTGGGGCTGAAGCTGGATTACGACTTCAACGGCGAGGCGTACCTCACCGTGAGCGGCCAGAACTCGAATAACTCGGTGCGCATCCCGGATGAGTTCTTCGATGTGCTGGATGCGGATGGTGAATGGACGACGCGCTACCGCACCAGCGGCAAGGTCGCCAAGACGTACAAGTCGCGCGAGCTGTGGGACCAGATTGGCTACGCCGCGTGGCGCTGCGCCGATCCGGGCGTGCAGTTTGATTCGACGATCAACGCGTGGCACACCTGCCCGAGCGGCGGGCGGATCAACGCGAGCAATCCGTGCTCCGAGTACATGTTCCTGGACAACACGGCGTGCAACCTTGCATCGCTGAACGTGCTGAAGTTCTACGACAGCACCACCCGCAGCTTCGATGTTGATGCGTACGAGCACGGGATCGATCTGTGGACGATCGTGCTCGAGGTCAGTGTGCTGATGGCGAGCTATCCCTCG
>JBKJOD010000479.1:0-24201 GCA_046593245.1 Phycisphaerales bacterium | reverse complement strand
CTTTCGCGGTCTGACCCGCGAAAGACAAGTTCGATAACTGGCTTCCCGACGACACGGTCGCGGCGTTCCGCGAATATCTCGTGGGCATCAAAGGCCCGCTTACGACCCCGGTCGGCGGCGGCATCAGCTCGCTCAATGTCGCGCTCCGGCAGATGCTCGACCTCTTCGTCTGCCTGCGCCCGGTGCAATATTTCAAGGGTGTCCCCTCGCCTGTGAAACGCCCGGAGAAGGTCGACATGATCATCTTCCGCGAGAACACCGAGGACATCTACGCCGGCATCGAGTGGGCCGCGGGCACGCCCGAGGCCGCCAAGGTCCTCGCCTTCCTTGAGAAGGAGTTCCCAAAGGATTTCAAGAAGATTCGCTTCGGCACCAAGGCCGCGGGTGACGAGTGGCAGAAGCAGCTCGAGGCCACCGGCGTGCCGCACCGCGACAACCCGCTGATGGTCGGCATCGGCATCAAGCCCGTGTCGTATCTGGGCACCGAGCGGCTCGTCATCGCCGCCATCACCTACGCCCTGAAGCACAAGAGCAAGTCCGTCACGCTCGTGCACAAGGGCAACATCATGAAGTTCACCTCCGGCGCGTTCAAGGACTGGGGCTACCAGGTCGCCGTCAAGGACTTCCGCGGCCAGGTCGTCACCGAGCGCGAGTCGTGGATCCTCGGCAATAAAGAGGCCAACAACGACTGCACCGCCGAGCAGAACGCCAAGCAGATTGATCCCGGCTACGACATGATGACGCCGGACCAGAAGGCCAAGATCGTCAAGGAGGTCGAGTCCACCCTCGCGGCCATCTGGGCGACCCACGGCGGCGGCAAGTGGAAGTCCATGCTGATGATCAAGGACTCCATCGCGGACATCACGCTGCAGCAGGTGCTCACACGCCCCAAGGACTTTGATGTCATCGCCTGCATGAACCTCAACGGTGACTATCTCTCCGATGCCCTCGCGGCCCAGATCGGCGGCATCGGCATCGCCCCCGGCGCGAACATCAACTACATCACCGGCCACGCAATCTTCGAGGCCACCCACGGCACGGCCCCGAAGTACGCCAACCTGGATCAGGTCAACCCCGGCTCGGTCATCCTCTCGGGCGAGATGATGCTGCGCTACATGGGCACCGGCGGCGATAAGGACTGGTCCGACGCGGCCGACCTCATCATCAAGGGCATGGACGGCGCGATCGGCGCCAAGACCGTCACCTACGACTTCCACCGCATGATGGAAGGCGCCACCAAGCTCAAGTGCTCCGAGTTCGCGGATGCGATCATCAAGCACATGGGGTAAATCAACGAGCCCTCCGCGCAAGCGGAGGACGATGCACCAACGAACCATCTGGAGAACCATTGTCATCCGTGTGAGGGTGCGATCTAAAGTGTTCCAATACGGATTCATTCAAACTGATCGAGAGGTCAAGTCGTGCGAATCGAGTTCACCGTTGGCAAGATCGAGAAGCACACGGTGGGCTTCAAATGGAGTCAGTTCTTCGGCACCTCATCTATCACCGTCGATGGCCGGGTCGTGAAGCGTGGCAAGCCTGTCGCGTTAGATGAACTCAAACTACTCGCCAACAAGTACAAGTTTGTATACGACATGATTGTCAAGCGAACGATCCCATGGCAGCGCATTCGCGCTTGGGAGTTGGAGGTTGGAGAGCGTGAGCCACACTACGTCCGGATTGACAAGGAGCGCCCCAAATTGCTCGCGGGCCTCCGTCCCTGCGAGTACCGCGTGTTCATTGATGGCGAGTTGATTCTGTCGAAACGCGGTTACTGAACGCGCCGACTTGATGCATGAGATCCCTTCTCGCAAGCGGAGGATGACTCACCAACAAGCCGCATCCAAGGCCCGCCCCATTCGCACGATTACGCAGGTCTTTGTTCGCCTGCTCCGGAAGGTAAGTATCCGGCCGCCAATCGACTCCTCCAAGCCACACCACCGCGGCGGGTGGCCTGACGATTAATGCCTCATCGTGCCATCACCTTCGGCGGCTTTGCGCCGAAGGTGATGCGGGGGGGGGCGGGGAGGCGGGGGGCAAGGGTGACCGGCGCCACCTGTTCGGCCATTGCTCCGAAGGTGGTGGCACGCCAGTGTGAAGCCACCCGCCACTTCGGAAGAGACCCAAGACATCGCCACGAATCGTCAAGCCACCTGCCTCCCGGCCTACATTGCTCCCAATGAACCGAACCGCTGGCCGCCTCGTCTGGTACTTTGATGGAGGTGCATGCTGAACATTTCATGGTGGATTCCGATAGCCGCTCTACTCATCCTCACCGGATGTGGGCCTCGCGGCACGCTGGAGGTTGAAGTAGCAGAGGCAAATACGGGCCGACCGCTACAGGGAGCATTGGTCGGTGCAAAGCCCTGGGCGTATATAGATTTGTTCGCTCCGGGTGGGGATGCGTGCCGCACGGACGAGCATGGGCTCGCACTTCTGCGGCTGGCCCCATACTCCAGATATTTGGTAACAGCAGAACTGGACAGGTATTCGCAGTTCGATGACCTCACCTTCGCATCAGTCAACGAGCGTGGCGAGGTGTTTATCAGCCGCCGTGGGGATGCGATACCAGTAGACCAACCGGGCAACAACAAGCGAGTTCGCTTCGAAATGAAACGAAACGCACAGTGGAAGCCGCCCGAGAGTTCGAAGGGATGGGGCGACCCCAACTGACGGGCGGGTTGCCTGACGATTGATCCCTCATCGTGCCATGACCTTCGGCGGCTTTGCGCCGAAGGTCATGCGGAGGGGGGCGGGGGGGCAAGGGTGGCACGCCACGGCGGGGCCACCCGCCGAAGGAAGACGCGAAGCCCTCCTTTCCGCACCCATCCGCCCGCCAACCTCGCCCGTTCAGTAAGGAATGATTTCGCCCAAGAACCTGGACAGGACCGCGACCGCAACAACACCGACCGCTGCGGCAGTCGTGATTCCCGCGAGAAAACCCACCAGTGTGGCCCGGATAACGATCCCCAAGCGACAGTCTGAGTAACTTCGGGGAACAGTCTGGATCCACACGGCACTTGTCACCAACCAGTTCAGCAAACCAGCGAGCGGAACTAGCACCGCGTTCGTCATGAACCCACCAGTTGAGTACGGTGCCGCCAACGCAAGTACGCCCACGCCGATCGTCAGCAGGACGGCGGCCGCCCCGAACAGCACTGGCACTTTCCACCGAAGCGGCCACGATCGCGGTGCGCGGGCAAGCGCTGGCGCGAAGCAGACGCCACACTCCGGACACATGCGGCGTCCGGTCCCCGGTTCCGTTTCGGGCACTCCCCGAAGGTCGTAGTGGCAGTTGTTGCACATTAGATGATGCATCTCTAATTGTAGATGTGGGCTGTTGAGCCCGGCGGGTAGCCCGACCTTCGTGCCACTGCTTTGCCGCTTTGGGCAAGGGAGCGCAGTCAACCCCACGCGTCCCGCACTCCCTTGCGGAGGAACCGCAAGGGAGTCGCACATCAAGGTGCGGCCACCTGCCTGCCCGGACTCCATCCCGGCTGCGCCGCACTCCATCCCGGCTGCTCTGCACTCCATCCCGGGTGCGCCGGACTCCATCCCGGCTGCGCTGGACTCCATCCCGGGAAGCCCGGACTCCATGCCGGGTGCGCCGGACTCCATCCCGGGAAGGGCGGACTCCATCCCGGCTGCTCTGGTTTGTGCGGCGGGTGGCACGATCTTTCCCGTTGAACGAACAGGGACGTGCCACCGACTTCGCGATGCTCTGATCGCGACGTCGGTGCGGGCACGCGGAGAATGCTTGTCGTCGCCGGTTGACCGCACCGGCGTTCGCCCAGAGCGGCGAAAGCCGGTGGCACGGCCGGTCTTGCGGTCACGGACGCCGGCGGCGATAGGTTCATCGCGTCCACGTCCGAAGGGACCAGTGCGATGAAGAGGGCGGCGTAAGAGAAAAGGCAGTGGGCAATGGGGCAAGACCAACGCCAACGCCCGGACACCCGATCGATCACATACACGCGGCCCCGGGTCTGTTCGACCGGGGCCGCGTGCTTTTTGCCTTGGTCCTAATCCTAATCCTGCTCCTAATCCTCATCGTCCTCGCTTTGTCCCCCGGCTCGGGAAAGGCGAAGACGATTAGGATGACGATGAGGAGCAGGATGAGGACAAGGCAGGGAAACGGCTCCCGAGCATCCGACATCACCTCACGGGCACGGCGCGAACCATGCGCTGAGGAAGTCGAAGATGTCCTGCACGTTCTTCACGCCGTTGCGGTTGAAGTCCGCGGGGCAGGGGACCGGATCGGGGAGCGTGCTGATGGAGAAACCCTCCAGGCCCGATGCGCCGCCGGCGGAGAAGAAGTTCACCGCGACTCGGATGGAGTACGTCGCGCCCGCGCTGGCGTGGAACGTGATCGAGCCGGTGCGCTGCGGGAACGGGTCCATGCACGCCAGCGTGGCAAAGCCCGAGCAACCGCAGGCGTCCGAGACCGAGACGATGCCGAAGTCATTGGTCAGGCCGTTGGTGGAGAGCGTGACGGTGCCCGTGGTCGGGGCCTTCCAGCAGAACCAGATGTCGCGGGCGTTGCCCCCGCTGCTGCAGGGGAAGTTCTGCAGCAGCGTGGCGTCGCCGCCGTAGGAGAAGCCCCAGATGCCGTCGCCGGAGATCCGCGCGGGCGCGGCACAGTTCGTCTCGCGGTAGTATGGCCGGACCACCACGTTGTCGATGCGGTGCTCGCCGCTGTCCCACGGCGGCGTGCGGGCCGCGAAGCCGAAGCGCTGCCCGGCACGGGGCACAAAGCCGGAGGCGAGATTCGTGACCACGGGGTTGCCGTTGTACGTCACCGTGAGCGCGCCGTTGTAATCCAGGAAGACGCGCACCGGGCGGGCCAGGTGGTTGTCGGTGTAGCCGTTGATCGCGCCGGGAACAGCGGCGATCTGCGTGCCGTCGCGGAAGATGCGGATGCCGCAGTCCCCGCCGTAGCCGTTGCCGTCAAAGTCGTAGAGTTGGAAGCTCACCGTCAGCCCGCTCCCCGTACCATTCTCCACCGCGCCGGGAAGCACGCCATCAGGCAGCACGCCGAGCGTGAAGCTCGTGCCGATCGCGAGGTTGAAGGGCGGATTCGCCGCGTTGAAGGTGTAGTCAAACGTCGCCTCGAAGGCCTTGGCGCCCTCGGCGTAGGTGTTCAGAATCAGCGAGCCGCTCTGATTGGGGATCCCGGCGGCAAGGCGGAGCGCACCGCCCTCGATCACCGCGTCCCCATACGCCGTAGCGCGGCCAGTGCCGCTGGAAAAGTCGCAGGAATATTGCTGTGCCCGGGCGGTGGAGCCCCCTAGGGCGGTGCAAAGAAGAGCAAGCGAAGTCACGAGGGAACGGTGCATGGGAAACCTCCTGAAAGTGCGGCCAACCGGGAACGGGGAAAACACACCCGCCACCCCCAACCTTCAGTTCGAATTCCATAAACGCGGTGCGACATCTCTGCGCGGAAATGTCAGCAATGAGTTCCATCCTCTACACCGGCGGCTCCGAGCACCGGTTGATACCCTCCCCCCGCCCCCCCATTACCCCAGTTCACCACCGTCGCAGGGAGCCCACGGATTCACCCCATGCCGATCCCCAAAGACATCCTGGCGTACAACGCGGCACAATCCCCGGGCGACAAACGCATCTGCGATGCGCTCGCCAAGGCGATCGACCAGCAGCTCGCGAATGAGGAGGGCGCGGAGCGGAAGATCTGGCACCGCCATCCCGTCTGGTTCATCGATGGCAACCCGATCGTCGGCTACAGCAAGCTCAAAGACTCGGTGCGGCTGCTCTTCTGGAGCGGCCAGTCCTTCGACGAGCCCGGCCTGCTGCCCGCGCCGCCGGACACCAAGTTTCAGTCCGCCGATGCCCGCTACACGGATGTTGACGAGATCTCCGCGAAGGCCCTCAATCGCTGGCTGAAGAAGGCCGTCGAGATTCAGTGGGACTACAAGAACATCGTGAAGCGCAAGGGCAAGCTCGTGCGGCTGAAGGAGGCCGCGAAGCACGGCGAGGGGTGTTGATGATTGCCACCAGACACGCCCATCGCCCTTTGGTACACTCGTCACAACCCCACCCTCCCTTCCGGAGCCACCCATGCATCTCTTCACGCACACCACCGCACTCGCACTCCTCCTCTGCCTGCTCACCGGCTGCGCATCCACCCACTCGGCCCACTCCGCCTCTGAGCAACCCAAAACCACCGCCACCATGACCACCACACCACCCGTCTCCTCCCCGCGTCTGGGCAACTTCTCCGTGTCTCTGGCCGTCAAAGACCTCGCTACGTCGCGGGCGTTTTACGAGAAGCTCGGGCTTCGCGTGGTCGGAGGAGACGCGAAGAAGAACTGGCTGGTACTGCAGAACGAGACCGCGATCATCGGGATCTTTCAGGGCATGTTCGACAAGAACATGATGACCTTCAACCCCGGCTGGGACCGCAACCGCGCCACCCCGCCGGACTTTGACGATGTCCGCGACATCCAGCGCACGCTCAAGAGCCGTGGCATCGCGCTCACGGCCGAAGCAGACGAGGCAACAACCGGCCCCGCGTACATCATGCTCACAGACCCGGACGGCAACCCGATCCTCATCGACCAGCACGTGCCGCGCGGCAAGTAAACACAATCACCACCACACGATCCGCCGGATCGCGTTTCGCTACACTTCCCGCATGTCATTCAACCTTGTCACTCGTTACGGCGAATCCATCTACGAGCCATCGCTCGCGGAGATGCAGGCCGCACTCACCGAGCTCAAGCAGCCCGACCCGGAGCATCCGGACTGCTACCTCACGCACGACGAGAGCGGCTGGACGCTGGCCGCGTATGGAAGCGGGCTGATGGTTCTCGAAAACTACACCCATGCCCCGGGCAACGGTCGCCACTTGCGAACGACGCACGCGTTGATTCTGCAACACTGGCAATCGCTCGCCGCGGGAAAGATCGACGAGATCGAGAAGTTGCCGTGGCAACCGGGGTACGGGCAGTAATCTGATGCGGTGGCCGCACGCGGCCATCCATGATTTCAGATTCATACATCGCTCATCGCGATTGTGACCATGGCTGCCATCACATTGGGATGAATAATCCCACCACGTCCCACAAGCCCGATTCCAATCCCGCCAACCGTGACCCCATCACCGGTGAACCCGGTGCGCATCCCGTCGGCACCGGCACCGGCGCCGCCGTTGGCGGTGTCATCGGCGCCGTCGCTGGCTCGCTCGCTGGTCCCATCGGAACCGCGCTTGGCGCGGCAGCTGGTGCCGTTGCGGGCGGATACGCCGGCAAGGCAGCTGGCGAGGCCGCGAATCCGACCGAGCATGAGACCTATTGGAAGGCCAACTACTCCAAGCGCCCGTATGCGAAGGACTTCAAGTCGTACGACGATGTCGCTCCGGCGTATCGCTATGGCTGGGAGTCCGCCAGCAAGCCAGCACACAAGGGACTTTCGTTCAGCGATGTTGAGTCCACGCTGAGCAAGGACTGGGACAAGGTCAAAGGCGGAACCGCGACAACCTGGGATAAGGCAAAAGTCGCCGTGAAGGATGCGTGGGAGCGCGTCATGCCCGGTCACCAGAACTGAGCACACGCTCAGAGGATCCTAAAACAAGCATTTGTTGCATGCCGGCGGACCGAAAGGTCTGTCGGTGTGTTTTTTTGCCGCCACGCCAATGGTCACGTGTGCCTCACACCCAGAGCGGTCAGACGCGCACGCTCTATCATCGAACATGCCCACCATCGATGTTGGTTCCCCGGCTCCGGCCTTCACGCTCCGCGATTCCGAGGGGAAGAAGCATGCGCTTGCGGATTTCAGGGGTCGGCCGGTTGTCCTCTACTTTTATCCGGAGGACGACACGCCGCTGTGCACGACTCAGGCGTGCCAGTTCCGCGATAGCCATCCGGACTTCTCGAAACTGAACTGCCAGGTGATCGGCATCAGCCCCAATGACGCGGCCGCGCACGCGGCGTTTGCCAGCAAGTTCAAGCTTCCGTTCCTGCTCCTGGTGGACGAGAAACTGCCCAATGGCGAGCCGAAGATCAGCACCGCGTACGGCGCGTGGGGCGACAAGAACATGTACGGGAACATCGTGCGCAGCATGTTGCGCACGACGTATCTCATCGGGCCCGATGGCAAGGTCGCCCATCGCTGGGATCGCGTGAAGACACCCGGACACGCGGACAAAGTACTCGCCGCGGTGCGGGAGCTGCTCGAGCCCCCGGCAACAGGCAAGCCCTCGCCCAAAGGACGCCGCTCACCCGTCAAGAAGTGAACGTGTCGCAAAGCTCAGCGGGCGTACAGCTCGAGAAACCCGCACTTCGTACACCGCAGAGTTGCCACCTGCATGCGGTCGCCCGGCTCCGTCTTGAAGGCAAGGTTCATGATCGACTTCCGCGGGGAACCTCGCACCCATTCCTGAACCTGCTCGGGAGTGGTCACTTCGAGCAGCTTCCCGCTCCGGTGCGTGCTGTCGATCAGCAGTCCAAACTCCATTTCGGCTCCGCACTTCGGGCAAACCTGGTTGACGCTCTCGGAATCGCTCATCGCAGCCCGTACTCCTTCAACTTCCGATACAGCGTCCGCTCGCCGATGCCCAGCAGCTTGGCGGCGTGCTCGCGGTTGCCCGCGGTGAGCCGCAGCGTCTCGCGGATGGCCCGCTTTTCGATCTGCTCCAGTGATGTACCGGCGAGTGAGCTTCCGGCGCTTCCACTTCCGCCCACCGGCCCGCCCGCGGCGTCCAGCCCGCTGCCATCCTCCTCGGGCGCATCGGCGGTGCGGACATCATCGGGAATGTGCCGCACATCCAGCGTGACGCCCCCACCGTTGCCTCCACCTTCGCCGATCCCCATCACCACCATGTTCTGAATGACATTCAGCAGTTGCCGCACGTTGCCGGGCCAGGAATATGCCGTGAGCCGCATCATCGCCGCATCCGTGATATCCGGGGGCAGGGCATTGGCTCCCTGCATCTGCATGGCAAACCTGGTGATCGCGTGGCGCGCGATGCGGGGGATGTCCTCGCGCCGCTCACGCAGGGCGGGCAGATGAATATGCGCCCCCTTGATGCGATAGAACAGGTCCTGCCGGAAGGTTGCCGCCTCCACGGCCTTGGCCAGATCCTTGTTGGTCGCGCTGACAAAACGCACATCCGTCTTGCGCGATTCGTTGCTCCCCAGCCGAACCACCTCGGAGTTTTCCAGCGTGCGGAGCAGCTTGGCCTGCATGGTCAGCGGCATGTCGCCGATCTCATCCAGAAAAAGCGTGCCGCCCTTGGTCCATTCCTTCGCGCCGCTCGCGGGCACTGTTCCTCCCGACGCATACTCGAACACGCCCTCGCGTTCCTTCTCCGCGCCGGTGTACGCGCCGCGGACGTGCCCGAAGAGCGCATCCTCCAGCAGTGATTCGCTCTGCCCGGCGCAGTTGAACGCCACGAAGCGGTTCTTGGCGCGCGGCGAGTTCCGGTGGATCGCCTGCGCGATGAGCTCCTTCCCCGTCCCGCTCTCGCCGGTGATGAGCACGGGAATGTTGCTCGCCGCCACGGCCTTCACCGTGGCGAGGATCCGCCGCATCGGCTCGCTGCCCGCGATGATCCCCTCGAACCCGTCGTGCTGCACTAGTTCCGCGACTCCCCCGCCAGTCGCGAGCGTTGGCGCGACCGCGTTGGTCCCCGGCACGCCGCCCACCGCCTCGTGTCGCAGCAGCACGGTTTCCGCGGCGCGGTTCACAAGTTCGCGAAACACCGGCAGGTCCAGCGGCTTCTCGATGAAGTCGTACGCTCCGTACTTGAAGGCCGCCCGCGCCGTGCCCACATCCCCGTGGGCGGTCACCATGATCGTCTCGGCCTGCGGCTGGAGCGTGCGTGCCTGCTCGAGCACGCGCAGGCCCGCGTCGCCGCCGTCGGCGCTCACGCCTTCCTTGCCCCCACCACTTCCCCAGCCCGCCGAGTTGGGCATGCGGAGGTCCGTCACGATCACGTCGAACTGCCCGTGCTTGAGCTCATCTACCGCCGCCGCCACTGAGTGCACGATGGTGCACACGTGCGAGCCACCCGCGGCCCGCTTGAGCGCCTCGGCCATCACCTCGGCGTGCTCGGTCTCATCATCCACGATCAGGACCTGGGCCGCGAGCTTGTCTTGCACATGTGGGGTCGGAACAGTTGGCATAGAGACGCATGTTAGCGCGAACCGCCCGCGTCGATCTTCTGGCCTTGCCCCTTTCCCCCCTCCATCCCCTGATCCCCCAATCCCCCGATCCCTCGATCCCCCGATCCCCCGATCCCTTCCCCCCTTCCCCCTTCAGTTCCAGCTACACCCCTTGGGCGTCTCCATCTCCCGCTGCGGCTTGGCCCGTCGCAGCAGCCGCTGCACATCCATCAGTTCGTGCTGCACGATCTTGGCCCGCTCATCGGGGTCATCCGACGCCAGCAGGCGATACCGCAGTTCCTGATCCGCGAGGAACTGGAAGCCAAGCACCTCGATCAGCACGCTGGTCGGGATGTCGTTGTTCCGCAGATGCTCGAGAATTCCCGCCGCGCCGCGGAGGTCGGCGAGCAGGTCGGTCTCCATCGCCTCGGTGATGGTTTCTCGAAACGGCACCAGCCGGTCCTCATCCGGTGCCTCGACATCCAGCGGCTTCAGGATCGCGCGGCGATACAGATAGTCCTCATCCGCCGGAAGCTCCTCCACCACCGTCGCGCGGCAGAGCCCTTGCAGCACCACGGCATACGTCCCGTCCTCAAACTCCATGTGCTTCATGATCTGCCCGAGACAGACCACCGGCCGGATCGCCGGCCGCCCGTGATACTCGTGCATCCACTGCTCGCCACGAAACGTCGCCATCGCGAACTGCTTGGTCCCGCCCCCCGCCGTGTGCTCGCCAAGAGCATGAGCCACCATCTGCTTGTACCGCGGCTCAAAGATCCGCAGCGGGACAATCCCATGCGGCATCAGCATGGTCGCGTTCAGCGGAAAGAGCGCGAACGGCTCGGAGAAGTTCACGGAGATGAGCGAGTCGCCGGGGGCCATGCAGCATGATATGGACCACGCCGCCCGATCCGGGGTAACGGCCCGCGGACGGCGAAAGCCCCCGATCCCGGTGGCCAACCCGCGCCGCCCGACCATGGTCGCAATAAAAGCGGCTCCGTCGGCTCGCAACCGCCGTGGCATGTCGTGATCGGACCGGCAAACGATTTCCCCGCGCCGGGGAAACTCTTTCCCGGCGTCCGGGATGCTCCATGACGGTCGCGCCATGCTCGATGACGGGCTGGTGATGGAGCATGACGGGCTGGTCATGCTCCATGACGGTCGCGCCATGCTCCATGACGGGCTGGTCACGGAGCATCTCGGGCTGGGGAAACTCTGTTCCGGGGCGGAAACATTCCATGCCGCGCGGGGAAATGCTCGCTTTCGGGATGGCAAATAACTCTGACTCGTGTGGGCAGGCGCGTGACCACACGTCACACGCACGGGTCGAGGAGTTATCTTTGCGATCGGCGGGGTTGATGGCGCACGAACGCCGCTCGCGTGCCCAGCCGCCAATCGTCATATCCGCGACCCGTGGTACGTCACCCATACCGGCCACCCGCCAACATGTCCTTCCGGCAAGAGCGCACTCACACTCTCGGAGTTGTCACGCGAAGTTCACGATACGCTTCAAGGGAAATCAGCCCGAAGCAGAGTCCCACAGCAACCACTCCTGCCAGCACGGAGCAGAACCGCACCCAGAGGACTACGCGAGGAGTTCGTTCCTGTAAATCGTGCTGCACTTGTGATGCGATTGGATCGAAAATCTCCGTGTAATAGATTTTTTCCCGAACTCCTGGTGCCCATTTATGATGCGCAAGTGCCAGTACCTGATCCCGAGTTTCCTGCTTTGTCCGAAGGCCAGTAGGCGACAGAGCAAAGCTCAACCACGGGTGCTCATGCGTAAAGTCCGCAAGGGTTGTAGACACGGCCGTGTCGGCGAACAGCTCACAGATTTGCGCGAGATTTGTCGGATCGCTTGTGACCGTATCAGGAATAAGCACCTCCCAACCCCGCAGCTCGGCACCTGCTGCCTGTGGTACTCGGGGATTGACGGCGTCATAAATCGATCGAGGAAAAACCTCCGAGTTCCACTGTCTGTCCGTTTCGAGGCGGGCACGCCACGCGAGTACTTGGCCCTCCGCGATGAGCTGCGTAAACCCAAGGCTGAGCACAGCCACCGTGGCGACGAACCCTGAACTGCCAGCGAGAACACAGAGGATGTAGTGCCGAAACCGGCGATGAAACCCCTTGTTCCACAGTCGCCCGGCCCACCAGCATAGCAAAAAACAAAGGACTCCAGCGACAGAAGCCGCACCCACAGCAGCGGCGGTACGCGAAGGCAACCGCACCAGCTCGTGGACACATCGCACGAGAAAGTCAAGAAAATCACCGAGCATTGGCGCCCACTCCTTCACGACGAGCGACATCAGGACTGAGCAGCGAGCAAACGTATCTGCGATCGGAGTCGCTCAATGTCTTTTGACAGCACATCAAGCCGACGAGTCCCTTCCCTGACTTGAGCTTCGTCGTTCGCGCCAACTCCAGACTGTGCTTGGCGAAGCAGTTCGGTTTGTCGGCGGATATTGGCAAGTTCATCCCTCCGCGCCTTGATCATGTCGGCAATCGATGAATCGGTCGACTTGAGTAGAGCCGCTTGCGCGTCACGGTCGGATTGCTCTATGAGCTGTTGAAGCGTGATGAGTTGAGAAGAAATACGTTCTTTGTCAGCGCGAAGCGCTGGCGTCAACGCGCGTGCTGTAGCATCCCTTTGCTCAGCATCTTTTGCCTGCTCGGCAAGTTCGCGCTGACGTTGCTCCGCTTTTTCGGGGCTCCAGTCAAGCCCTCCCCTGCTCGGATCGCCGTTGCTTCCACACCCGAGAGAGACCGCTATCAGCGAAGTAAACGCCGCGATCACAGTTGCACTAATAACCCAGCACATTGTTCCGCAGCGATTCATCGCGATTTTCTCCATCAAGGGTATTCCGGACCATTGCCTAGCTCACGTACCGATAGCCAGTTGGGCGATCTGACCGCGTTGCTGCTCCAAACGAGACTTCTCGGATTCGAGTTCGGCGATGCGTTGATTGAGTTGATTCATGCTTGATGCGCTCGCCGTCTGGGATTGCTTGACGGCTTCGCGCTCGTAGGCGATTTCTCGATCGAGGGCGTTGAGTTGGTCCTTGGTGCTCTGGCTCATCGAGCCCAGCGAAGCGGAGTAGTTTCTGGCAGCTTCGACATACCCCGAATCGTTCGCCTGCGCCATGGCCGCGAGTCTGGTTCGCTGCTGCTCCATATCCCGAATCTGGACCGCCAGCTGCTCGTTGTCGGCCTTGGCCCGTGAGAGCGATTGCTGTGCCTTGGAGATGCGGTCGTTGAGGTATGCTTCGTTGCTGACGTAACGGGCCTTTTCTTTTGCAACGCTGTCTCCGTATGCGTATCCGCCGACTCCGCCAGCCACCGCCCCGATCCCGGCACCGATTGCCGCACCCTTGCCGCCACCCGCGAGTCCTCCGATGATCGCTCCGCCCGCTGCGCCTATTAAGGCACCAACCCCAGTTCCTTCCGCTCGCGTTTGGTCAGCGTCGCTCTTGCAGCCCGCCAAACAGGCTACGACCACGAGAGCGACTGTCAGGCGGCGGTTGACGTTGCGTTGCCGGATCGGGCGTTTCATGATTTTTTCCTTCTTGCGGAGTTCCCCGAGCGAAGACGCGGCAGTCTACCAAATACCCCGCAATCGTCAACACAATCAGACGTACGCGTTTTTGTATGGATTGCGTAAGGATGCGGTGGACGGCCAGACTAGGGCATGGTACAGTGAAAGGGCTGTGGAGGTAGCATGAACCATTTGATAATCGGGCTTGGGGGAACTGGCGAACGAGTCATCTGCGCGCTGCGCAAGATCGTTTTTCAGGAGTTCGGAGACGTCGATCCGGCATTTGACACCCGAACAAGGGTCAAGTACCTGTATTTTGACTCTCACGACCCCGTCCGCAAGAAGAACGAGGCCGACAAGTGGCTTGTTCTGGGCAGGTCTGTCGAACTATCCGAAGAATCCAAGCTGTTTGTGGCTGGCGACCAAGTGAACGCCCAAATTCAGAATGCTGTCAACAACCCGGGGGTACGTCCGTGGCTCGGGGCAAGGGAAAACTACGCATCCATCCTGCAAGGGCAAGCAGGGGGTCAAGGTGCCGCACAGAAGCGACGCCTCGGGCGAGTGTTGTTCGCGACGAAAATCGATGACTTTGAAAAGCGTATCAACTCTCTCGTCAAGAAGATGCAGGAGGGACACGGATATGCGGGCCGCGGTGATGGCGGGTGCGTTTTTCATGTCATCGCGGGCTTGGCAGGTGGTACAGGCAGCGGGAGCGTGGTCGATGCAGTGGCACTGCTTCGCAGCGCGTATACGGATGTCAAAAGTTACCCCATCATGGTGTACGCACTGCTCCCTGAAGTGAACTCCTCTTGGGAGTCTGAGGACAAACTCTACCTTGCCAATGGATACGCTGCCCTGACAGAACTGAGCGCGCTCCACACTGGCAAGTGGGTACCGCACGATCTACGGGGACAGATCAGGCGACCGCATGAGGCCGGGGATGAACAGTACCGACACCCCGCCGACGCAGTGCGAGCACCCTTCAACGTCTGCTACCTCATCACCAATGAGAACGAGTTGGGCGAGCGGGTGCGGGTTGACACCGAGATTCCGGAAATGATCGCAAACTACCTGTACCAGCGGGTCTACTTCGCAGCCGCGAGTGGGGCATCCGCGGCGACGGAGGCGTTCAATCGCGTGGAAACGCGGGAAAACCCAGCAGACGACTTTGAGTCGCTTGATGTAAACACCCGCGATTCGCCAAACAAAATCCCGTCTATTCCGCTTCGCTCTCGCCGTTTCGCAAGTTTCGGCATCAAGCGCGTTCTGGTTCCCGAGAACGAGATTCAGGAGCATCTGGCATATTCATTTGCCGAACAAGCATGCGCGCAACTCCTCAGCAACCACTGGTCTGACGATCGCGGGTTCATCGGTCAAGATCGCGCGGGAGACATGCGCGAGTACGTCTCCCTGAAAGAGAATCTTGAGCGATGGCGGCTGACGGACGAGTATCTGACTCTCTCGAAGCCGATCACGGATCGCGATGGAAAAGCTCAGACATGGAAGCCGTTCGAGGAAGAATGGAAACTGTTGGGGCCACGGTTTCTTCAACTCGCGAAAGAGAAGGAAAAGTCCACATGGCTGACGGAACTTGAGCGCCACTACATTGACCGGTACGAGAAAAATTTTCGCGCGTTCGGCGTCGCTCGGTTCTTTGAGATCGTGCGAGACGGAAAAGAACTGAACGAGCGTGCTCGCGCGATCAAGGATCGGGTCGAGAACGACGCACTAGAGCGAGTGATCAACGGCGTTTGGTCGCTCTCGGAAGCCCGACTGTGCATTGCAGCGCTGGTTGGAACCGTGCGGCAGCGAGCGGAGAAGGAACTTGCTGTTTCGGTACAGATTCAAGGTCAAGTTGCCGAAGCCGCGACCCGCGAGGTCGAATCGAACAAAGCAAAATGGGTAAACCTCGGTCCGCTTTCCAAAATCTTCGGCAAGTCTGAGCAGATCGTTGAAGGGCAGCAGTTGTGCCAAGAGAGGCGATACCTCGCGCTGACGCGGCAGGCGGGGTATCAGTACGCGATCCAACTTGCCCGCTTCGTACTGGCAGAACTCGAGGAGTTGCGAACGCAGGTTGAACAGTTTGAGAATACCGTGCGACGCACTTTCGACAAAGCACGCGAAGAGGCGGCGGCGCGTTGCGCAGACGGTCAGGCGATTGATCCAAAGCAGTCCACTATTCGCTTTTATGACAAGAAAGCGGTTGATGAACTTCGGCACGAGTTACTCACCGACAAAGACATTCAGCAAGCGCAGTGCCAGGTCTTTCGCACGCTGATCAAGGAACGCCTTGGGAGTGATTCGACTTTCGCATCGTTGAACGCGCAGTTCGGCACGGGCGGCGAGCAACAGCAGGGAAGCTCGAAGCTCAAGCAGATGCTTGAGCGTACCTGTGGTGACGCTTCGATTAGCGCACACGACCAAGCGACCAAGCGAGACTCGGGAAGAAGACTGCTTGGCGTGAGTATTTTGGAAAAACTCAAAGCCCGATATCCCTCTGGCTCGGATGAGCTCAAATCGTTCGCCAACGAACTCATTCAATCTGCATCATTGTGCATCAAACTTTCTGTCTCCGAACTCAACAAAAAGGACGGACCGGGAATCCGCAGCGAAGCCAAATATTACGACTATTGCATTGTATTGCACCCGTCCTCCGACCCCAACGAAAAATATCTAGGCGAGTTCATGGAGGCGTGCCGTGCGCATTACGCAGGAAACGAACTTACCGCTTCAGCTGTCAAGTCTCAACCCGGAGGCCGACCTCGCACCAATGGAATCACAATTGTCCGGGTGACGACGAACTACGCGGCGCGGTGCTTTGAGCATGTAGCCTCGCTCCGCCAACAGTATCTTGATCGGGTTGGCGATCCCAAGCGGGGCGCGTGGTTTGAGCAGATGCTTCACCTTGAAGGCACGGGGAGGACTTTCCCTCCTTTGACAGTGCAGAGCCCTGATGAAACCCGAGATGCCATCGCTGCTCATCTGTTGGTAGCCAAGGCGGCCGGTTGGCTTTCCTTTGATGTCGACAGTGAACAGTGGAGATTTCTGCAGGGCGCAAACGAGTTTACTGGGCAGTGGATTGGCCTTGGAAAGGACCTGCCTGCGGCGATGGAAGAACTGCGGGATTATCGCAAGGCCGAGGCCGTATCCGCCCTGGTTGAAGGCAAGCTGGCTGCGTTGTCTCGTGACGACAGACGGTTGACTCATGAAAATATCATCAAAGAGGCGGGCGCACTCAGCAAGGAACGTAAACTCCGCGACTCTGACCCGTTGTACATCCGCTTGAAGAAAGCCGTCTCAGAGTCGCGCGCCGTTCTCGGTATTCAGGAATAAGCATGGCAATCTACAAGTGTACGAACTACCTCAACTGCACCAAAGCGGACAACTCCGAGTCCGTCGAGCTCGACGACTCTATCTTCGAGCCCAAATGCGAGTGCGGCATGACCCTTGTCGCCGCTGGCGGCCAAAGCGGCGGAAGGAAAACCAAAGTTCTCGTTTCCGCAGTCGCATTGATCGTGCTTGTGCTGCTTGGCACGGCACTGATTGTTTGGCGACCGTGGCAGAATGGTGGTAAGGAGACGCAAAGTAATTCGCTGGCGTTCACCAATCCGGATATCGCTCGGGCATTGCTCGGCCAGCCCTTTCGATTTGAACTAACGCTCAATGCTGAGGCTTCAAAGGTGACGGCCGAGCCCCTGCCTCCAGGATTTCGACTTGACAATCGTTCCCTGTTGGCATCCTCCCCTGTTAACTCCGGAGAGTTCACAGTCATTCTCTCTGCGCAGGGACCGAAGGGTGCAGCCAAGCAAACGCTGAAGCTTATCGTGTCCGCTGAAACTGCGAAGGGGTTCGCATTCACAAGCGCTGATACAGTCAAGGTGCCGGTTGGTGAGAAGCTTTCCTTCTCTCTCAAGACGACGCGCCCGGAAGCGAAGTTTGCTCTGGCTGGCTCGCCAGCATGGGCCAAACTTGCGCCGGACGGAGTAACCGTTACAGGAACGCCCGATCGCGTCGGCAACTTTGACGTTACCGTCACCGCTACCGCTGGAGAACTGCAGACGCGTCAAACGTTGAAAATCCAGATCGTTCCCCCCGGATCAGCGCTTTCTGTGGCCGCCGGGCAAGAAATCCGCGGCAAGGTCGGTGATTCGCTGCCGGACTTTACAGTTGAAGCAACGGGGTCGCCATCAGAGTATTCTGCGGTTGGCCTGCCCTTGGGGCTCTCTATTGATAGTCGAACAGGGCGGATCGCGGGTACGCCGATGCAATCCGTCGACACCTTCGTGAACGTGCGGGTGACCAGAGATTCCGATTATGCCGTAGGGCGCATCCGAGTCGCAATCCTCGACGGCCCGGGCGGCGGAGATGTACTCGGAATTATTGAACTTCTCCAACGCCTTGAGAACTCACTCGACGCGACGGCTTCAATCCCGATTGAAGTTGAAATGTGGAGCAATATGCTCGCAGAAGAGAAACGCCGTCAGACACCAAACGAGGGATTTCTCGATAGTTGTCAAAAATCGATCAAGATTCGAGAGGGCAGGCTGGAGCAGGCCAAGCGACAGGTTGTTGATGATTTTGACAACCTCCGACGGAGGGACATCAGATCAGTGGACGAAGGTCTGAAAGTCTTTTCGGAACGGAACAATGGCAAAATTAGGCCGTTTTCCTCTGCATTTATCAGAAAGTATTATCGCGACATAGACACGCTGGAAAAGTTGAATGAGCGAATCGCCGAGGTGCGCAGCTGGCCACGTCCCTAGGCACAATATCCGAAGAGGCGGGTGGGCCGATCTTGGCGTGCCACTACCTTCTGCTTTGAGAAGGTAGTTCGAGGCGTGTGGGGTTGACTGCACCACCTTGCCCAAAGCGGCAAGATGGTGGCACGATTAGTGTCTTTCGCCGGGATGGGTGCGGGAAGGGGTGGAGTCCGCGGAACCCCTTTCTGCGCCTCCGATTCGTGAGCATCGCGAGCGCCGGAACGCACGCTCCCTTGCGTTTCGGGTTCGTTTTCGCCGTGTCCGGGCCGCTTGCGGGCTGTGTGTGAAGGCGGGTGGGTGGGGGTCTTCGTCCTGTAATCAACATTTCGGCGGTATTTCATGGCCATCGATCAAGCGTGCGTGCCGCGCGGCCGATGTGGTCTGTCGAAATATCCCCGCCCCCCAATCACCCAGCCGCGTCGGCTGGCTTGTCCGGGGGAAAAAAGAAACGAAGACAGGAGCGCCATCATGGCCATTCTCCCCGACAAGGACCTTGAGCAGATTCAGTTTTTCGAGGACCGCCTTCCTGTATGGAGCAGCGCGCCCCCGGCCACGATCGGGTTGTCCGCGGCCCAGATCACTCTTTTGACCACCCTGACCAAGAACGCCCGCGATGCGTACAACGCCGCGCAGAAGGCGCGGAACGCCAGCAAGACGGCGACCTCCGCGTATCACGACAACACCATGCTCATGCGTGGCACCGGTTCGGACATGATCCGGCTCATCAAGGCGTTTGCGGATGCCTCGGCGAATCCGGTGGTGGTCCTCAATGCCGCACAACTCCCCGAGCCGCTCCCGCCCTCTCCGCCAGTGGTGCCCGGCACGCCTGAGATGGTCGTCGTCACGCTCAATCCCGGCGGCTCGCTGACGCTCAACTGGAAGGCCAAGAACGCGGCCCCCAGCAGCGGCGCGGTCTTTGACGTCACCCGTCGCCTGGACGGCACCGGCCAGTACGTCAGCATCGGCTCGGGCATCAGCGTCAAGGCCGGGAAGTTCAAGTTCACCGACAGCACGCTCATCAACGGAACGCAGTCCGCGTCGTACATCATCACCGGCAAACGCTCCAACCCGCCGCAGGTGGGCGTTTCCAGCGAGGCCGTCAACGTGCAGTTTGGCGTGAGTTCCGGCGGTGGCATGACGATCATGAACGCCAACGGCGCGACGTTCAAGATGGCGGCGTGATGCAATGCCCGGCTCTGGAGAGCCGGGCCACCAAACGCAGAAACACACGCGGCCCCGGGTCTGTTTGACCGGGGCCGCGTCTTTTCGTTCTCTTGGATCGGTCATAATCCTAATCCTGCTCCTCATCCTAATCTCCGGAGGGGGACGATGAGGATTAGGATTACGATTAGGATTAGGACAAGGCGACTCGCTTACGCCAGCGGATCCGGCCTGAACAGCTTCGTATCCAGCCCCCACTGCTTCTCCGTGAAGTTCCCGCCCAGCGCGGGTGCCTCGCCCTTCTCGGAGGACTCCGCGTAGCGGGCATCCGGCCGCGCGGCGGCGAGGGCCATGGTGGTCTTGGCATCCATGTTGTCCAGCATGCTCACCAGCATCGCCTCGGGCGTGGCGGGGATCTTGGCCGCGCCGAACTCGGGGACGCCGTGGTGGCTGAGGATGATGTGCTGGAGGACGAGGATCATGTTGGGCGGCAGCCGCTGGCCGGTCTCGCGCATCACCTGCTGCGACTTGTCGTGCAGCATGATCGCGCCGTCGACGATGTGGCCGATCAGCTCGCCGCGATCGCTGTACGAGAAAGTGCGGTCGTAGATCAGCTCGCGGGTCTTGCCAAGATCGTGCAGGAAGAGGCCGAGCATGACCATGTCCCGGCTGATCTTCGGATACAGCGGGCAGACGACGTTCGCCAGCCGCATGAGCGAGAGCGTGTGCTCGAGCAAACCGCCGAGGTACGCGTGGTGCATCGCCTTCGCGGCGGGGGCCCGCTTGAAGCTCGACATGAGATGCTCATCGGCGAGATAGACCTGCGCGAGGGCCTTTGCCGCAGGATGCTTCATGGTGTCCAGCAGCGTGCGGACCTCGGCGAACATCTCGTCGGGATCAAACTTGCTGCACGGGATCAGGTCGCGGAGTTCTTCCAGCGCTGGCTCGGCGGTGTCGATGACGTGGATGATGAGCTGCAGCTCGCCCTGATATGGCTGCGTCTCGGCTTCGATGTACACGAAGCCGTCGGTCGGCAGCCGCTTGAACTGCGCCTGCTCGATGGACCACATGCGGGCCGCGAGCTGGCCCGTCTTGTCCGAGATCAGGGCCTTGAGAAACGGCTTGTCCGTCTTGGTGCGGCCAAGCTGCGCGTTGGAGATCGCGAAGATGCCGCCGATGCGCTCGGCCGGGCCAAAGTCGGTGATGAAGCGGCGGGTGGAAGCGGGGCGGGGTGCGTTGGTGGTTGTGGACATATTGAATGGCTGAGTGAAAGGGAGAAGGGGAGAGGAGGAATAGAGGAGAAGAGGAGAAAAGCCGTGCAAGGGCTGCGGCTCGCAACTCCGGGAATCGTAGCGATATCATCCGGCAATGGCCCAGCCACGCAAACTCCACGATCGCTTCTTCAAGCAAGCCAAGGAGGAGGGGTACGCCGCGCGGTCGGCGTACAAGCTCAAGCAGATCCAGGAGAAACGCCATCTCCTCAAACGCGGCGACCGCGTGATCGATCTCGGCTGCGCGCCGGGATCGTGGGTGCAGGTGGCCAGCGAGATCGTCGGCGAAAAGGGGCGCGTCGGCGGGATCGACCTGCAGGAAGTGAACATCGAGATTCCGCCCAACGCGCGGACGCTCGTGGGCGACATCTTCAAGACAGATGCGATCACGCTGCTGAAACTCGCGACGCCCGATGGCCAGTCGCCCCGGCTCGCGGATGTGCTGCTGTCGGACATGGCCCCGAACACCGAAGGCGGCGCGGGCGGTCTGGGCGACCACTTCCGATCCATCGAGCTCTGCCGCCGTGTGCTGGAGCTCGCGCCCTCGCTGCTCCGCCCCGGCGGCAACCTGACGATGAAAGTCTTTGAGGGCGAGGCGTATCCGCAGCTGCTCAAGGACACGCAGAAACTGTTCTCGGAGGTGAAGGGCTACAAGCCGGAGGCGACGCGGGATGTCTCGCGCGAGATGTTCATCGTCGCCAAGGGACTGAAGGCCGGGATGCACATGGCCCCACCGCCACCAACGCCCGGACTGGCCAAGCCGCCGCCCGCGCCGCGTGAAGGGTGGGGACGGTGACATTCCTTGCGCCGATCGCGGGCCTCATCGGCGCGCTCATCGGCGTGCCGCTGCTGCTCGCGTTGTATCTGCTGAAACTCCGGCGCAAGCCGCTGAAGGTGAGTTCAACACTGCTGTGGGAACAGACAGTGCAGGACTTGCAGGCCAATGTGCCGCTGCGCTGGCTGAAGTGGTCGTGGCTGCTGCTCTTGCAACTCATCATTCTCGCCTGCCTGCTGGTCGCGATGGCGCGGCCGGCGATTCCGGGCACCGCTTCGGTCGCGGCCCGCACGATCATCGTGATCGACGCATCGGCGTCGATGTCGGCCCGAGATGGAGCGCGCACGGGTTCGCAGACCGTTGAGCCGCGCACGCGACTCGATGAAGCGAAAGACGCCGCGCTCGCGCTCATCGAGCAGATGCGCCGCTCGGGAGGCGTGGGCGGCGGGCAACGCTCCGAGGGCATGGTCATCTCAATGGCCGCGACGACCCGGGTCGTGCGCGGCTTCACCTCAGACCACCGCGAGCTCCGCGATGCCGTGCAATCCATCCAGCCCACGGACCAGCCCGCGAATCTTGATGAGGTGGTGCGCATCGCATCCGCCGCCGCGCTTGCGGGATCCGATGGCAACTCCCTCGCGCAGCGCACCGCACTCATCTTCTTCAGCGACGGCTCGCTCGAACCCGGACGCGAGCGGCTGCCCGCATCTGTCGACCTCCGCCTCGTCCGCGCCGGTCCCGTCCCCCCACCCGCAGTTGCAAGCGAACCACTCCCTGACAACCTCGGCATCGTCGCCATCGGCGCCCGCCGCGATGCCGACAACCCCGCGCTCGCACGCGTCTTCGTGCGCGTGCAGAACTCCGGCGACAAACCGATCCAGACCACCCTCACCTGCACGGCCGATGGTGATTCCGTCGGACTGCTTCCGCTCACGATTTCGGCCGCAAGCGTCACATCAACAGGCGAACTCACCCCCGGCGAAGCCGCCGCAACGCTTGAACTGGATCGCCCCGCGGGCGGGCTCATTCTCATCACCATCCCGCGTGCCGATCTGCTCTCGTCGGACAACACCGCAGGCGTCGTTCTCCGTGCCGTCTCCAAACCGCACATCCTCATCGTCGGCCCCAACGACGCGGCCGACCTATATGCCGAGTTTCGCGGGCGCTATGGCATCGACCGGTATCTTCTCGGCACGCTCCAGGACATGGAACCCGCCGAGGTTCGACCGATTGACGCCGCCTCGTATCGCGACGCGGCCGTCGGCAACGCACTTGCCAGCTACGACCTCATCATCTTTGATCGCGTCACACCAACTCCGCCGCTTCCCTCCGTCCCAACAATCAGCATCGGCGCGAATCTGCCGGTGCAAGGACTACGCGTGCAATCGCTCGGTGCGGTCGACAGCCCGAACGCCTCCACCCGCTTCATCTCCTGGAAGCGCACGCACCCGATCCTGAAGAACGCGCCGCTTGATGCTGTGCTCGTCTCGCCGCCGATGCGGATGACGATTGATGACTTGCCCATGCGGCCCACCGCAACACCAGTGCCCGGACAGCCCGATGCGCCGACTATAACGCCCCTCGCGCTCGGCGCATCCGGCCCGCTGATCGCACTCGTCCAAGAGCCCGGCGTTCGCGGCGTGAAGCGACTCGTGCTCGCATTCGACCTCATCCGCACCAACTGGGGCAAGGACATCTCCTTCCCGATCTTCATATCATCCGCCGTCGATTTTCTCACCGGCCGGGGCGAATCCGCCGCGGGCCGCGCGTACACAACCGCGGAACCTGTCTCCATTCTCACGGCTCCGAACGCGAAACGCATCCGTATCAGCGGTGCGGACACCTTCGATCTGGACATCCCTGCACCCGACCCAGCCGGTGCCATGGTTTCTCTGGGCATTCCGCGTCTGGCGGGCATATACCACTGCGAAAATGCGGCCCCAACCAGTGAGACGATCATCGCAAACGTGCTGAATCCGCGCGAGTCGGCGCTTGCGTCCAAGTCGTCCCTGCAGATCGCAGGCCGCGCCTCCACTTCCGGCACGGACCGCACAGGCGAAGAACCCAAACGCGAGGTTTGGCACTGGTTTGTGCTTGCCGCGATGCTGCTGCTGACGGTCGAATGGTTCATCTACGCGTGGCGATCCAAGCCATGATTCGGAAAACAAACTCTCTCCCGACGGCCACACTCATGAAACGAGCTGCACTCGAAACCCGAATATGCCCGGCCAACAATCCGCCACTTCCTTCCTCACGCGAGATCCTCCCTTGCAACCAGACGCTCACACCCTGATGCTTGCAGTATTGACTGCGGCGACGCTCTCGATTCCCGCTCAGGGCCAGTCGCCCGCTCCGGAATCATCACCCGCACCCGTTGGCTCTTCCGAGCGATCAAGCTCCGAACGCGACCCTGAGTGGTCGCTCTCATTTTCGCCACGCGGTGAATACACTTTCTCCGGCGACTTGCGTTCCAGCAACTCTCGCGTGAGCGTTGCACGCGCCGGCATTGAGCTCGGCGCTTCCGGCCCGCTTGGCGACCGCGCCCGTCTACTGCTGAACGCGGATCTTGAAGCATCTTTTT
>JBKJOD010000319.1:0-7079 GCA_046593245.1 Phycisphaerales bacterium | reverse complement strand
GCCTGCGCCCGCATCCCCGTCGCTCCAGCCATCTCCACCGCCCGCTTGCACGCCGCCATCGACCCGGAAATCACAACTGCCCGGGGCAGATTGTGATTTCCGGGTCGATGGCGGCGTGCAAGCGGGCGGTGGAGATGGCTGGAGCGACGGGGATGCGGGCGCAGGCGCTCGCGGTGGCGGGGGCGTTTCACTCGCCGCTGATGGCACCGGCGGCGGAGCGGCTTTCGGCGGCGCTGCGGGCGACGACGATTCAGCCGCCTCGGTGCCCGGTGATGTCGAATGTGACTGGGACGGAGCATGAGGCGACCCCCGGCGGGGGAGGCCGACGTAGTATTGAGGACAGCATTCGTTCCCGGCTGGTGGAGCAACTCACCAGTCCGGTGCGCTGGGAGCAGGACTGCCGGACATTGCTGGCCAAGTCTGCAGGTGTGGATGGAATCGAATGGCACGAACTCGCCCCCGGGCGATCACTGATGGGCATGATGCGGCGGATCGACAAGGCCGCCAAAGTGGAGACGCACGATGAGCCGTAAGACGAACATTTTGACGATCGCGGGACTGGGCCTGACGGCCACGCTCGCGCTCTCGCTCGGCGGATGCAAGAAGCCGCCGCCACCGGTGAAGGGAGCGTGCTGCACGCCTGAAGGCATATGTACGGAGACCGTGCAAGCCGACTGCGGCACATCTGATTGGCGCAGCGGCGGCACATGCACACCCAGCCCGTGCCCGGCCCCGCCGCCACCGCCTGATATCGCGTTGGAGACGGTCGCGCAGGACATGAAAGCGGACCCGCGGGTGCAGTTCGCGGCGGAGATGAAGCTGCCGGAAGAGAAACTCGATCTGGCAAAGGCGATCATCAAGCTGGCGGATGCGCTGGCGAAGGGTGATGCGAAGGCGATGAAGCCGCTGCTGACGCGGCGGGCGCAAGCGCTGCTTGCGGATTTGCAGAACAGCGGCGGGTGGGAAGAGGCGACCAAGCAGGTTGAGGCCGTTCGTATTGTGCTGATCCGCGATGGCGTGGACTTTGGTGCTGTTGGTGCGGCAAAGATTCCTGAGACGGAAATCACAGGAAATCTCATGTCGCAGGTCATGGACATGATGAAGGGCATCCCGCCCGAGCAGATGGCGGCCATCGGCAAGGCGGCGCAGGAGGCGATGGCGGGGATGGACCCGGCCGCGCTGGCGAAGGACCCGGCGAAGATCGCAGAGTTTCAGAGCAAGATCGCCGAGGCGATGAAGGCGGCGGGCGTGTCCGAAGAGATGCAGCAGAAGCTCGCGGAGCTTGGCAAGCCGGCCGAGGCCGCGCCCGTGGAAGCGGCGAGCGCGAGCAGCGTGGGGACGGGCGTGCTGATCGCGATTCAGGATATTCACGGGTCGTACGTGCTGGGGTGGGATGCGCAGAAGGTCGGTGATACGTGGGCGTTCAACAACGCTCCGTCCACGGCGGATATTCGGGCGCGGGCCTCGATGTGGGATGGCGTGGGGCCGGAGGCGTTCCAGGCGATGCAACTCGCGGCGTTGCCGACGGCACCAAAGGGTGGCGATGATGGCGCACCGGGTGCGCATGGCAGCTCCGGCGGCGGTAGTGGTGGGGGCGGCGGCGAGGGTGGAACGCCTGCGCCGGGCGCACCTGCGCCGAGCAACCCGAGTCCGGTTCCGGCGATTCCGAATGGGCCGCAGGGGAAGCAGCCGCATCGGTGAGTTGCACTGAAGTGATTCCCCGACGCCGAGGGCGGGCACTGATATGCTCGGCCTCGGCGTGTTTGTTGTATCGAGAGCGAGTTTGATTGAGTCTTGAGTCCACCTCGTGGAGTTTTCCGTGTCTGACATCACCCCTGCCGCTGCTCCGATCACCCGCGTTGCATTTATCACTGGTGCGAGCCGCGGAATCGGCAAGGCGATCGCGTTGCGACTGGCGAAGGATGGGCGGCACGTGGTGCTGGCGGCGCGATCGGCTGGGCCGCTGAATGATCTGAAGGCGCAGATTGAAGCGAGCGGGGGGAAGGCCAGTGTGAAGCCCTTTGATGTGGCGGACATCGGCGCGTTTGCAAAGGCGATTGATGAGACGGTGGCGGAGTGCGGGCGGCTGGACATTTTGGTGAACAACGCGGGGATCACGCGGGACAACCTCGTGCTGCGCATGACGGATGAGGAGTGGCTGGAGGTGATCCAGACAAACCTGACGTCGGCGTTTGCGGCGATCCGCGCCGCGGCGCGGCCGATGATGAAGGGAAAGTTCGGGCGGATCGTGAACATCGCGAGCACATCGGGCGTGGTGGGGAATGCGGGGCAGGCGAACTACGCCGCAGCGAAGGCGGGACTGATCGGGCTCACCAAGACGATCGCACGCGAGCTGGGCGGGAAGAACATCACGGCGAATGCGGTGGCACCTGGATACATTGAGACGGATATGACGGCGAGCTTGCCTCAGGACATCAAGGACAAGATCACGGGGATGGTGGCGGTGAAGCGGCTGGGCGCGCCGGAAGATATCGCGGCGGCGGTGGCATACGTGTCGTCGGATGAGGCGGGATATCTGACGGGGCAGACGATTGTGGTGGATGGCGGGATGACGATGGCGTGAACAGAGGCCCGGGCGCAAGCCTGGGCGGTGGGGTGGAATGTGAGCGAGAGTGCACGGGCTTGCGCCCGGGCCTCTGTGTTGAGCCACCTATGATTCGCAATGACCGCTTCGCAGACCCACACGCATGAGCACACCGCGCCGCTTTCGGGGCGCGAGGTGCTTCGGGCGGCGAACCTGCGCATTACCGGGATGCGGCTGGCGCTCTTGGAGCAGATGGGCGCGGCGCGGCCGCCGGCTACGGCGCAGCAGATCTTCGATGAGCTGTGCGCGGCGGCGAAGCGCGACAAGGCGGCGCGGCCGGATCGGGTAACGGTGTATCGCACGCTGAACACGCTGGTGGAGGCGGGGCTGGCGCACAAGGTGGACCCGGGAGACCGGGTGTATCGCTTCTCGCTCACGGATCACGCGCGCTGCGAGGGGGAGAAGCATGTGCATGAGCATCCGCACTTCATCTGCGACTCGTGCGGCACGGTGGAGTGCCTGGAAGGCGCGGAGGTGGTGGTGAAATCGCACGCGGCGCGGCCGGAGCAGGAGAGTGCGCCCAAGCGGAAGGTGAAGCAGGATGGGGTGGTGCTGCACGGGACGTGCGAGACGTGCGTGGATGAGCCGGTGAAAAGGAAGACGAGGAAGTAGTCCAATGGGTGCCGTGGTCGGCTGCTTTGAGCCGGCCACGCTGGTTGCAACATCGTGGCCGAGCCCCGAGCGGCTCGACCACAGCAGCCGACTATTTCGATGACACGAGCAGACGCAGCTTTTCACGAGTCAGAACAGCGTGAGCCAACACATCACGCCCCAGCGCGCGATATGTGATCACGAGCATTTCGGCAATTTTCGGCGCCACTTCGTGGTTGATCCACTCGAACTGCCAGAGGTTTCGGAGACCGACCAGCGCGGTTCCGAAAAAACCATCATCTAATGCACGTTGGATTCCCACGAGTTGCTCGTCGGCGCTCGGGCTCGGGTCGTAGGCGAGGATGCGTTTGCCCCGGAAGTGGCGGGAGGGTGCGAGTACACCCAATCCATCGACACTCGTTGCGAGCATCCAGCCCGCGGGTACGTGAACGGCCTTGCTTTTTGGCACAAACAGATTTCGCGCCGTGTACTTCTTGGAACGCCCGGGGACTTTGAGCGAGGCCAGCATGGCGTTGGCGTTCACGGTGGCCCGGCGTTCGTCGTCTGGCTCCAACCCGAGGTGTTTCAGTTGTGACATGCCCCGTACAAGAGCATCGTTGAAGCTGGAGCCGATATACAAACACATAGGGTCAACGTCCATCGGTGAAATCTGCGCGATCGGCCAATCGCTGGAATCTGTCCCTGTCATTGAGAGTTCCGGATCATGCACGACAAAGCCGTAGTGCACCCCATCAACTCCCATCGTTGCAAATGGAAATGCCTCGGCAGGGGTGCATGCGTAGCGAAGGTCTTGATGCTTCGCGCGAGGAGTCAACGCCGAGAGTTGTTGCGGGAGCAGCCAGTTCCACGGTGTGGCAAAGAACTCGGCACGCTCCGCAGGGTTGCGCATTGATTCGTGCGCGAGCGTCATCGCTCGTACGAACGAGCTTGGCACAGGAACGCCAATGGTCTTGGCCAGTTTCTGCGCGGTGACTTTGGGGATTCGTCCTGCCATGGTTTAGAAAAAATCCGTCATCCACGGCATGCCGAAGCCGCCGAAGATGGCATCCGCGGCTTCCAGTGCGCCCTTTTTGCCTTCCACCCAGCCGAGCAGCGCGGCTTGCGTTGCGGTATAGAAGCCGGAGTAGAGGGAGGCGAGTGCGCCGATCTCGCAGGTGATGGCGGGGCGCATGGCGGCTTCCTTCTTCACCTCGGCGCGGCCATGCTCGACGCGCAGGGTCCAGCTTCCGTCGTTCTCGCGGATGATCGGGTCGTGGATGTTGAGCTGGATGGTGGCGGTGACATGGCGCGGATAGCCGCGCTGGGTGAGGGCTTTGGCGAGGTCGGTGATGCGGAGCATCCAGATTTCGCTGCGCGTGATCTCGTGGTGGTGAGAGGTCATCAGTGAGAGAATCGGGTGGAGCGGCGCGCCGTTGATGGTGATGTGCTTCGTGGTTGTTGAGAAGTCTGCGAGAAAGCCGAGCAGGCGGCGGCCGGCGCGGGCGGTGGTGAAGCACAGGTCGGACACTTCGATGTCAATGCCGCTGTCGGAGCGATTCTGGAGGAGGAAGACGTAACCCTCAACGGTGCCGCTCGCGCCGTGGATCCCGAAGCCATGGAACTTCTTATCACGGAACTCGCGGACGCGCCGCCAGATGTACGGGCAGCGGTCGAGCATGCCAGGAAAGGTCTGCGCGAACTTCGCGTAGCACTCGGCCATGGCGTGGTCGTCGTAGGCGGTGAGCGGTCGCACCTCGGGCTCGCGGGTGCGGACGTCGATGCGGTGGGGGAGGAGTTTGATGGCGCATCGATGGCCGGCCTGTTCGAAGCCGACCTGACGATACAGGCCCTGCGTAGAGGCGTAGAGTGCGGAGAGCGCGAAGCCGTCTTCGCGGGCCTCGCGCATGGATTCGGCCATCATCCAGCGCGCGGTGCCCTGGCCGCGGGATTCGGGGGAGACGGCGACGCCGGCGATTCCGAGCATTGGCACGCTGCGTCCGCCGAAGAACTGGCCCATGTTGATGCGGAGGAGGCAGGAGGAGAGCGGACCGTGCTCGCGCTCGCGCACGCCGCGGAAGTTGTCGATGCCGCTGGGACGAATCCACTTTTCTTCAACATCAGGGGTGGAAGCGAAAGCGTGATGGATGAGGCGGACCAGAGATGGGATGTCTTGTTCGGAGGCGTGCCCATAGATGCGGGCGGAAGCGGGAGGCGGATTGGTCATGGCGGATCGTATTCGTGGCGTGGGCGAACTCGCCCGTGTCGCGACTGCTTCGGTCGCGGGTTTGGGGGTGCCGTACACGATCTCGGGGCGAGGCACCCCGTACATGGGCTGGAAAGCCCATCCCACGGAATCGTTGCGCCCTCCGCCGCGCCGCATCGCGTATTGGCGGGGCAGCACAGAGCCCCAAGCAAAGGAGACCATCATGTTTCGCTCGCTGAACCGTTCTTCACTTTCTTCCTTCAGCTCCGCTCTTGTCCGCTCGCGTGCCGGGCTGATCGCCGGTTCGCTTGCGGTCGCGGCCAGCGCTGCGCCGCTGATGGGTGCGGGTCCGTGGGAATGGCACCGGCGTCCGGGCCAGCGAGAAGTCATTGTTCGTCAGGAATATCACCCGGAGTACCGCCCCGTGATCATCGAACGCATTACCGAGGTTGAGCCGTGCGGCGTTTCCTTCAACGCGTATCAATCCGGCGACACCGTGATGATCTTCGCCACTGGTACGAATCGCACGGGCGGGTTCACCACTTCACTCGGTGCGTTGGACACCTTCGGTCACAAGGTGACGCTCAAGCTCTGCAACATCGCCCCGCAGGGGTGCGTGACTCAGGCGATCACGCCGTTCTCGATCAACGCGGCGATCCATGCGGATTGCGAGTTGTCCACGATTGAGATCGTGGTTGGTGGGAGGCAGGTGTGCGTGCCGGTGTGCAGAGTGGCTCGGATTGGATAGGAGCGTGGGCTGAAACGTCCATCGCGCGAGGACTGCCGGTCCTGTTGCAAAAAGCACTGACCCGATTCGCGCAGCGGGTCAGTGGCACGAGGCGGTTGGTTCGGTTGTGAATGCTTTTTGAGACATCTGCGAACTCGGGGCAAGGCGCCCCGAACATGGGCTGGAAAGCCCATGCCACGGAAAATCCCACGGGCAAGGGTGGGCCATGCGGCGGCCGCAGGTCTACCCTTGCCTTCTGTTTTTGCACACCCAAGGACTTTCATATGCGCACTTTGACGACATCACTTTTCGCCGCCGGCCTGCTGCTCGCCGGGGCCAACCTCACCCTTGCCCAGGACGGGAAACCTGCCGAGAAGCCGGCAGAGAAGCCCGCCGCGGCCCAGCCCGCGGATGCCTCCAAGCAGCCCGCGATGGATGATGCCAAGAAAGCCGAAATGGAAAAAGCCATCCGCGAAGCGATCGCCAAGGCCGGCGTGACCGGTCAGCCCGGAGCCCCTGCTGCCAGCCCGGCTGCGGTGGCCGTTCCTGAGGGTCTGGCAGTCATCAAGAAGATCGAGCTTGAGGATGGCCTCGTGGCCGAGGAGCTGAAGATTGGCGACGGCTATGAAGTGAAGCCCGGCGGCGCAGTCGTCGCTCACTACCACGGCACCCTCAAAGAGGGTGGCAAGGTGTTTGACTCATCGTTCACACGTGGCACCCCTGCGACGTTTCCACTTACTCAGGTGATTCCTGGTTGGCAGAAGGGAGTTCCGGGCATGAAGGTCGGCGGCATCCGTCGGCTCCTTATTCCGGCGAAGCTCGCGTATGGCGACAAGAGCCCGAGCGCGGACATTCCGGCGAACTCCGATCTGGTATTCATCCTCAAGCTGGATGATGAATACCAGATCGGAGTTCGCCGGAATGTCCGCGCTCGGGCTCTTGTCGCCATACGC